>NZ_JBQKUH010000003.1:0-202103 GCF_054968485.1 Leisingera sp. G5_S3_59_S7 | reverse complement strand
AGGTCCCGGCCGGTTTCAACGGCCGCCTTTGCCTCGTCCTGGGCATCGCCCAGGATGCGCTTCTTCTCCGCTTGCGCCTTGAGGCGCTCCTCGGCACGCCACTTTGACGGCGGCACATGCTGCCGCCGCTCGGGCAGAGGTTTTCCCTCTGCCCGAGCCTGGCGCCGGGCCTCGGCACGGCGCTCCCCCCGAGTGATCCCAATTGTCTCGAAGGCTTCTCCGGCAAGATCCTGGGCATGCTCATAGCTTTTGATGAGCGGGTTCTCAGATGCCTGCAGCAGGATCTGATGCCCGCGGTTGGCGGATGGTTTCTCGGTCCAAACGGCCACGACAAAGTGGATGTGATAAGCCTCCTCATCGACGTGGGCACTGGCATAGCGCAGTTGACCGTTTGGAAAGTTTTCACGGAGGAACGACATGGCGGTTTTGCGGAAAGCAGAGACACGTTCCGGATCCCATTCAGAGAGCCCTGCGCCGCCGAACCAGTCTTTGTTGACAGTGAATATGCCTTCACGAAGCGGGCCTCTGCTGCAGGATCGCCAGGGGTCTGCAGGCCCTTCCGCCTCCAGCTTCCTGGCGTCCTTCATGCGTGACTTGGCCTTCAGAGCGCGCAAATGCTCCTCGTGATTGTGACGGCGCATCTCAGCAATTTCGCCGCGTATCTGCTGCTGCCAGCCCGGCTCGCCGGCCAGCACCTGGTTCAGCCGCGACAACTCCTGGTCGACATGATCCAGGTCGCCGCCGCCGCGCTCGTCATGCATCTTGAACTTGCCAAGGTCCCGCGGAAACAAGCCTGCAAATCGCAGCACGACCGGTGCTTCATTAAGAATTACGGGCTTTGAGTTGGTAAACTTGGGCTGTACTGTCATCTTGCTGCTCGGATCTGCTTCTCTGATCCGAGTCTCCGCGAAGACGAAGAAAATCCCGATAGGCTTATTTTTGTTTTTGTGAGGCTTGTAACTCACTAGGCAAGTTGCAATCCCGGGCTGGACCCCGGAATTTCAACTTGCCAGTTCGCGAGGGGGATACCCCCTTCGATCCCCTCCTCGGTCGCAGTCCGGGCTCCGCCCAAACATGCTTCCTGCGGCCAGCAGCCTGCTGGACTCGCCCTGCCGGGGGCCTGGGATGACTTATTGTTTTTCGATAATCTGGAAGGGCAGCAAGCCGATCATGCGAAGTTGGAACCAGACACCTGGGTCATTTCCTCCAGGCGCCCGCACTTACTTTTGCAGATACCCTTGTTCTTTAAGGTGCGCGATCAGAAGCCGTTCAACAAAAGAGGCTACAGACCGGTCATCCTCCGCCGCTGCCTTTTCTACGGCTTTCTTGGTTTCTTCAGTCACTCGTACAGATATCGCTGATGTTCTGGCCATGTGTTCACTTGTGTGCAGTTGACATTCAGATTCAATGGGTGCATATTGCATTTAGTTGCACACATTTGCAACGGACCGAGGGGAAGGTGGAAGCTCCCCGCCCGGCCCTAACCAAACCGATCTCGCGGAAGGAGACCGACTATGGCTGATACTTTCCGTATCATGCGCGAGTGCGCGCTGAAAGACCCGTGGCCCGCATCTGTCGCAGATGGCAGCCCCACCTTCATCAACCACACCTTCGGCGCACTAACCAAGGCAGTGGACGAAGCCCTGAATTTGGAGCGTGATCTGTCTCACTCCCTCGCCTGGGATCCCGCTTGCACCAACTTTCAAGAGGCCGCAGAAGCCAAATGGCAGGATTGCCTTAAACTCAGCGGCGACATCCTGACCGCGCAGGTGGTCCGGGCCAGCGACTTGCCTTTGCAGCGCATGAGCATGCTGCTGCACTTCCTCATCGAGTCCACGGGGCCGGAAGAGGCTCTCAGATTTCAGCAGCTGTTCCATGAGAACCAGGAGCTGTTCACCGTCGAAGATGGTGATTGCCAAGCCCTGCTGCAGACAGGCGCGCGACAGATGAACGCTCTCATCGAACTCTCTGTGGCGGCTGAAGCGCAGAACTTTCTGCCCAACTAGGCCCACCATCCCAGCATTCTTCTGACCCGGCCCGCGGCGGACACGCCGCTGCGCCCGGCTCAGCCATGCCATGTCTGAAGTTTCAGCAAGCGCCAGTTCCGGCGCCTGCCCAGCCCAATTTTGCCTATGCGGAGGCTGCTATGCCCCACTCAACCTGCGAACATTTCCCGCAAACGGTCCATCCCCACTGGCGCGCCGCCGCCAACGCAAAAGGATTCAAAATCGTCCAGCGCATCAAAGACCGGTATCATCTGCTTCTAGCCTGCCAAAGCTGCGGCTTGGCACATGCCAGCAAGATCTTTGTTCTAATGAACAGCCAGCCGCAGTGCCCGCATTGCATCGAAGCGCGCTGGCAGGCCGACGCCGCGGCCGCAGGTTTAAAGTGGGCAGGCCGCGATCCGGAAGACCGTCACTATGGCCACTATATCGCCCCCTGCGGCCATAACTTGCGCCGGCAATTTGAGATGGTGAAGCGGGCAGCCGAAGGCCTGTGCAGTGTACGGTGCGAGATTTGCCACGCTGACAAAGAACAGGCTGAAGCAGAAGAACGGGGGTGGCACCTGATCGGAGAAGACACAGGTGGCAACCAGAACTACCGTCTGTACCGGCATGCGTCCTGCGGCCACGAACAAAGGATCGCCCGTGCCAACATGCAAACCAGCCGGTTTGCCTGCGGGCAATGCGGTGAGGACTGGCCTGCCGCACCAAGCTACCTCTACGCGATGCAATTCCGGCTGGCCTCCGGGTTGCGCCTCGTCAAGCTTGGCTTTTCACGGAACCCGGATTCCCGCCTGCGCCACCAGTTGCTGAAGCACCGTGACCTGGACGCGAAGATCCTGAAGACCGTTCCGATGGCAACCGGGCAGCTGGCCTTGCAGGCCGAGAAGCGGCTGCACGCGAAGCTGCAGGCGGGGTTTTCCGATCAAGTCGCACCGCCAGAGCTCTACAGTGACGCCCTGCGGGTCCGCAGCGAGGTCTATTTCGCCGATGCGGCCCAGGTGATCTTCGCGATGCTCGACGCCATCGAGGCAGAAGAAGACAGCTAAGCGCCCCCTCCCCTTCAATTTCCAACATCTCCCGCCCGGTTTCACCGGGCGCCCGATCCCTTTTGCCTGTTCACAGGAGGCTTGCCATGAGCCAGCTCGATCTCTCCAAATCCGCACGCCCCGATTGGTGGCAGTTCGCCGAAGGCTGCGCCCGCCGCTATCATCTCTATTACCATGAGCTGCAGCAGGCGCGCCGCAAGACACTCAAAGAAGACGCGCCAGACGACAGTGCTGGCGCCGAGGAGCCCCTTGTGCCCCCTGCACCGGATCACCCCCATTCTTTGCTGCAACATCTGAGCGAGCAGCCGGACGCGCGGCATCTGCCGCCGGAACTCTGGGAAGCGCTGGAGCAGGAAGGTGCCGACCCATATGCCTGTGACAACACGGGCCGCTGGCTGCCGGACCCAGACCTGCCGGCAGACAAGCTGCTTCTGCTGCTGCGGATCGCCGCGGCCTTCGGCTCCCCGGCTGCAGTGGACGCGCAGCTTGCCCGTGGCGCCGTGCTGATCCTTCGCAACGTTCCTGCTTCCGGTTTTTCAAGCGTGGAAAACCTCCTTAACCACGCCCTGCTGCCGCCGGGCTGGCAGGCCTATGACGCCCGGCGCCAGGTGCAGCTGCCTCAGCGCGTGACCCTTGCTGTCCCCAGTGCCCGCGATGGTGCGATTGAACAGCAACACATTGATGAGCTGCGCGACCAAATCATCAAAGGCCTGGCGCACAGCCAGCCTTTGTGGATCTGCCTGCCGGATGAGATGGCCCTGCCGGCGCCGCTGGTGGCGGAGCACTGTCATCAGCTGGCATTGCCACAGGTGGACGCAGATTTTCTGATCGCCCTGTTGCGTCGGACCCACAGCCGCACGGGCCGCATTGATGAAGCCGCCGCCCGCGCCGCGCTGCCCCCGAGCGGCCAGCTGCAAGAACTCTCCACCCCCACACTCTCTTTCGCCCTGCGTGCGCCCACTGCCAAAAGGGTCGCGCAGCGCATCACACAAGCGCTTGCTGCCGCTGCGGCTTCACCGCCCGAAGCCCACGCCCCGAGGGAAGAGATCACAGGCATTGGCCCAGCATATGACACCGCCCGGCAACTGGTTGCTGACCTGCGCCTGTGGGCCGAAGGCGGCGTGGCCTGGAATGAGATCCCGCACTCCTTGCTGCTTTTTGGCAAGCCAGGCACCGGCAAAAGTTATCTGGCCAGGGCAATGGGAGGGAGCGCCGAGGTTAATTGCATCGAGACCAGCTGCGCTGAATGGCAGGCCAACGGTCACTTGGGTAACCTCCTGCTTGCGATGCGCAAAAGCTTCGATGAAGCGAAGAAGAATGTTCCCTGTATCCTTTTTTTGGATGAAATTGACGCGATCGGTTCCCGCGACAGCGTCGGCGACAACAGTGCCAGCTACAGGCGCCAGGTGGTCGCCGGGTTCCTTGAGCAGATGGACCGCGTCAGCCGGGAGGAAGGGATCATGGTCGTCGGTGCCTGCAACCACCCGGAGCACCTAGACCCCGCGGTGCTGAGAGCCGGGCGGTTTGACATCAAGATCGAGATGCCGCTGCCAAGCAAGGCGATGCTGCAGCACCTCATTGCTGAGCGGCTGCAGGACGCAGTCCAAGAGGGGGATCTGCAGCTGCTGGCGCGGGACAGCATCGGCAAGACCGCCGCCGACATCGACGCCGCGGTGCGCTCTGCCCGCAGTGAAGCCCGGCACAGCGGCTGCCCGCTCGATCTCCAGCTTCTACGCCGCCATCTGCAAGTCATGGAACTGAAGGAGAGCCATGACTTACTTTACCGCATCTGCGTCCATGAATGCGGCCATGCCATCGTCGCCTGGATCTTCGGCGAGGCGATCACACAGGTCCGGGTGGCTGCCGCAGGCGGAACAATCGAACGGGATGTTCCTCCGAATGCAGGTCTGCCGTCGGATTTCGACCGTCAGTTGTACGTCCACTTGTCCGGTCGGGCAGCGGAGCGGCTCATCTTTAATACTGTGTCCGCGGGCGCTGGCGGCAGTGCCACGTCCGACCTCGGGAAAGCAGCGCGGATGGTCCTGGCAATGGATTTTGAACTGGGTTTAGGCGCCTTCGGCAACAGCTGGTTTGGACCGCAGGATCACGCGCAATTGGCTGAACCCGACCGCAAACGCCTCCGTGAGAAACTCGACTACGCCGAGGACCACGCGCGCGCGCTGCTGTACCCCCATCAGCAGCTGCTGCAGGACATGGCTGCAGACTTGGTGCAGAAACGAGAGTTCGATGCCAAAGCGGTCCGGTCCTGGCTGCGCGACGTGCCGCGCAAAAATGGTCCGGAGCCGGTCCAGGACCAGTAGATGCGCCCGCCAACCAAGCCGCGCCGCCACCGGATTTGCACAAAGCTTATGCGCAAACTTCCGCGGTGCAGGCACCGGTTGACCCAAAATCCGGATAATTCCCTCCTGGAAAAACTTTGCCCAAAACCCCTGCCGGACAGTTCTTTGCCCAACGTCCCTGCCCGGCGCCCTCTGCAGAGGGAAAGTTCCGTATTTCTAGGCACTTATCCACATCTCTCGCCTCTACAGGTTCATAGCGCGGGTCGATCCAACCCAATCGAGCGCCGTAAACTGTCTCCATCAACGCACGCGGGCGGCCGCCGCCCGCCGGAGACAGGAGACCTCGGTCAATGGCACGGGACCGGAGAAGACATGCCAAAAGCCAGCAGGCGCCGGAAACACCCGGTCGCCCGGCCACAATCAACTGCCTGCTTGAGGATCATCCGATGCATGCACTGTCCGAGGAGCGTCTGCTGACCACAGAGGAAGCTATAGCCTATCTCGCCCGCTTCAAAATCTTCACCAGTCGCAGCGGGCTGGACTCCAAATTCAAAAGCGGCAGCCTCGCACGGGTTGAGGTGAGCGGACGAGTTCGCATCCTCTACCGTCCGCCGGATCTGCTAAACGCATTCTTTAAGGGGGAGGTTCAGAGATGCCCCTCATTCTCTTTCGGCGCAAAAACAGCCAAGGCAAACCCACCGGAAATTTCGTCATCCGGGGTACCCTCGCAGGACAAAGCATTTATGAGAGCACTGGAGTTAGCGACAAAAAAGCCGCAGAAATCATCCGTGTAAGACGGTCAGCCGAAATCATCGAGCGTGCGACACTTGGTAAGTCGGCAACCCTGACTTTTGCCGAGGCTGCGCTGACCTACATGGAAAGTGGTGGGGAAACCCGGTTCATCGGACCGCTGCTGATTCACTTCGGGGAAAAGACACGGCTGGCCGACGTCGACAATGACGCGGCGAACAAAGCGGCACGGGCGATCCTGATGCCCGACGCTGCACCCGCCACCATCAACCGGCAGATCATCACCCCCATCAGCGCCATCTACAATCTAGCCGCTGACGATGGCCATGTGACTCCGCGCCGCTTCCGCCGTCGCAAGGAGCCCCAGTCCAAAATCCGCTGGCTGACACCTGGCGAGGCCGAGGATCTACTGGAAGCAAGCGAGCCACACCTGCTCCCGATCGTGACATTCCTGCTTGGAACCGGCTGCCGCACCAGCGAGGCGCTGGGACTGCAATGTGAAAACCTTCACCTAGAAACCCGTCAAGCGCTCATTCCGACATCCAAGAATGGCGAGCTGAAAATGGCCGAATTTCCGGCGCGTGTGATGCGTCTGCTTGCTGCTTCAGGACTGCCGGAAACCGGGGCTGTTTTCCGCACGCCGAAGGGAAAGGCATACAAGCTCAGCACCGGCAGCGGCGGTCAGATTGAAGCTGCCTTCACCAAGGCGCGTGTTGCGGCCAAACTAGGCGGCGATGTGACACCGCACACGCTGCGGCATACCTTTGCCACATGGCACTATGCGATGAACAAGGACTTGCTTCTGCTGATGACGCGTGGCGGCTGGAAGAAACCAGATATGGCGCTCAAGTATGCCAAGCTGGCCCCCGCCGATCTGCCAGAAAAGCTTCTGGCGCACGGCTGGGACTTCCGTACACAGTTGCAGGCCGATCAGGGGCAGAAAGCCATTTTCGGGGCAAAGATCAGGGTGATAAAGTAGGTAGGATGCCGGGGTGAAAAAGTTGATTTGGTTAGCCTAGGCTCCGCATATACGCCATTTTTTAGCCATGAGCGCATTCACTTTCGCAGGCGGGGTGCGGCAAGCTGACCCCGCGCTCATCCGTCAGATTGCGTCAATTAGTGAAGGGTGACACATAGTTTTTTCACTAAGGCGCCACTAACCCCTCAATCTTTTTTTCAGCAGACTCCCCTCTCTCGCACCAGTCTTCATTATTAACTCATTGGTTTGCCATCGGAGCAAGCAGACGTTTATGCTGCGTGCGGCGAAATCGAGTTTCGAGCCCCTAACCTGCTGGTGCTGCGGCTTACAGGAATGTCTGTTTCCGTGTTTCCTACCAGAATGCCGCCTTGTCAGACTTTTATCTGCTGGAACTATCGTCACAGTATCGACAGCAAAAAATCTCTTCGAAGACCAGCAGATTGACGACAGATCAAGGGAAACCTGAGCGCATGTAGGCGATGATCTTCCAGATGTCTTCTTCACTCAGCGTTTGTTTAAAAGCTGGCATGTCTGTTCCGAAGCGTTCTCCACCCTCGGAGATAGCCCAAAGAAGATACTCATCTCCCGACATCGGCATCTGGATCAACCATCTCAGGAGGGCCGGAGAGGGAACGAGCGAGCGTCCGGCTTTACCATCTCCCAAACCCTTGGCGCCATGACACCTCGCGCAGTTTTCCGTGTAAAGTGCCTGACCCTCCGTAAGATTTCCGGGTGTCGCGCGAATGGTGCTTCGAGCCCCCCGATAGGCTGAAGGCACGCCCTCGTTCATGTATGTCCAGTGTCGCTGCATGCGCTGCTGCTGGCCAGGTCCCATGTTGCCATGCCCCCAACCAGGCATGCGTTCAGACCTCATGTGGCCCGGTCCCATTGGCCCATGACCCCACCAGTCTCCTGCTTGCTGTTGGGCACCGGCCACACCGGCAATAGCGATAGACAAAACGCCAAGGGCAAGAATGCGTAATCCACGCCGTGTCATCTTCTCCTCCTTACTGATTCCGCTCGATGAATGTCGCCTCAGGCCGCTTCGTAACTCGTGAACACCTCGGTGCTGCCGTCCTTAAGGATCAAGAATACGTCGTAGGCCTCACGACGATCTTCCGGCCCCATCCCAGGCGAACCGTAGGGCATCCCAGGAACAGCAAGTCCAATGGCGCTAGGTCGCTCCTCCAATAGACGACGAATGTCGGCAACCGGTACGTGCCCCTCGATCATGTAGCCATCGATCTCGCCTGTGTGGCAGGAGATCATTTTTTCGGGAATGCCGTTGTCCAATTTGTGGCGGACGAGCAGTGTTCCAAAGCTGCGCTCCTCGGTAACGCGAAAGCCTTCCTGCCGAAGGATATCGATCCAAGCACTGCAACAGCCGCAATTCGGATCCTTGAGAACATGGATGGAAGGTGTGTTTTGCGCAAACGTGGCAAATGGTGCTGTGCTGGCGAAGCCTGCGGCGTAAGTCAGTATTTGGCGGCGTTTCAGGTGCATAGTGAGAGTCCTCTGTACTTGCGACTCAGTTGAGCAAATTTCGCATCATTCGAGATAGGTTGTCTTGATCCTCGTCAAACATGCTGATGTTCTCCAACTTCCCGGCGCTCGGCGAGCGCTTGGCGCACGATCTGGAAAGCAGGGGAAAGAAACAACGTTGCCATGACCGCAGCAACAATCAGGTCAGGCCAACCGCTTGCCGTGCCCCAGACCCCCAAGGCCGCAAACATAACTGCCACGTTCTGGCGCCAAGCCCTGTCGCTACGGCAATCAAGCAAAACGAACTCGGGCTATGCTACCACCAAACCGGCGAGAAGCAGCAGACCGACCGTGATAAGCGACAGGCTGTCAATGTCTTGCAGGAGAGCTTCAATACCGGTCATCCGATGTGCTCCCAATTCACCCTGCGCAGCAGGAGAGCTGACCTACATCCATGTCAAAGGTCTGCGCTGCGAGTTTCAGCCCTTCTACGGTAGTGAGATAGGGAAATATCGTAGTTCCAAGTGACTTAGCGGTCATTCCGAATTTCAAGGCCATGGCCAGAGTCTGGACGCTGTCGGAGCCTTCCGGCGCCATGATAACACCTCCCAGAAGCTGGTCTGTCCTGGCATCGGCCACCAGTTTAATCAGGCCGCGCGTGTCCCGAGCCGCAAGCGCGCGCGGCACGTTGTCGAGCGTGAGAACGCTGGTTCTCACCTCATGGCCCGCCGCTTGCGCCTGCGCTTCGGTCAGGCCGGCGCCCGCCACCTGCGGGTCGGTGAATACAACCCAGGGCATCGCCGCATTATCGTAGGTCTCTTGACCGCCCAGAACTGCATTGCGGGCTGCCAGTTTCGCGCCATAGGCTGCCATGTAGACAAACTGATCGCGGTCCGTCACATCCCCGGCCGCATAGACGCCGGGGCGGCTGGATTGCATATCCACGCCGACAGCAATGGCCCCTCGCGCATCCGTTTCAACCCCCAGCTCCGCAAGGCCAAGTCCCTCGGTATTCGGGGTGCGCCCGGTTGTCAGGACGAGATAATCTGCCTCCAGATCCTGCACCGCACCGTCCTTTTGCACGTGCAGAACTGCTTCGCTGCCTTCACGGTGGCTACCCTCGTAGCTAACGCCTTCCAAAATCGTAATGCCTTCGTCGCGCAGGATTTCCGCCAGCGCTTCGGAGACCTCTGGCTCAGCCTGCGGCAGCAGGCGAGAGCGGCAGACAAGAGACACACTGACGCCCATCCGGGACATCATCTGCGCCAATTCAACGCCGATGAATCCGCCGCCCAGAAAAATCAAGCGTTCAGGCAAATGCTCCAATTCCAGCAGAGACGTGCTGTCCAGGGACGGCACAGTTTCAATTCCCGCGATGTCTGGCTGTGCTGGCCTCCCGCCGGTTGCGATGATCACCTTCGGCACCTGGATAAACCGGCCTCCTGCCTCGACACCGCCCGCAACCAGCCGCGCGGGGCCTTCTTCGATATAGGTGACACCCTCGTATCCTGGGAGCAAATCGGCATACTTCTTCTGCCTCAGCATAGCGACCAGATCATCCTTGGCCCCGGTTATCGCAGCCCAGTCTGTGACTTCTGCGCTGGCTTTCAGACCGCGAAAGCGATGCGCAGCCATCGCGCCATGCACCGCCTCGGCGGCACGGATCATCGTTTTCGAAGGCACACAACCCACATTCACACAGGTGCCGCCGATGGTGCCGTGCCCGATCAGCGCCACGCGTTTGCCGCCTTTGGCCGCAGTAATCGCGGCCGAGAAACCCGCCGATCCGGCCCCAATGACAGCAAGGTCATATTCTCCATTCGGCGTGCAGCAGTCGCTGTTCATTTTTTGATCCTTTTCAGGGCGCGCGCGGGCGCCGTTGTTTTGTGATTGGTTCATGCTCCGGCGAACTTTGCCGGGATCAGATTCAGCCCCAAAGGAGCACCATCCTAGTGGGGGCAGAAACAGCCGCAGCGCATCGAACGCCAGACCAATGCAAGAGCCGCAGCCGCCAGCCCAATGGCAATCATGCCGTACCCGGTCAGCCACCCGCCAACCGTTCCGACAAGCGCAGACAAAAGGACACGGCCGCCACAGCAGATTATCACCAGCGGTGCCGCCAGGATTGTCGCGGCGAGGCCTCCCATCAGACTGTCGCGCACAGGATCAGCCCTTCTCCATCGCCGGATAACCAGCATTTGCGGAGGCTGCCGAAATAGCTTCAGCGCTTGTTGCCGCGCTGTCAAAAACAACCGTGGCAGTCTTTGCTTCAAAATCCACGTCTACAGAGCGCACGCCACCCACCCCCGCCATGGCGTGCTTCACAGTCACCGGGCAGAGCGCGCAGGTCATATTTTCAACTGCGAAGGTTACAGTCTCCTCCGCTGCAACGCTTTGGGCGGCAGCGGGCAGCGCAAAGGAGGCGATGGACGCCATTCCGAGAAGGCCAAAGCCGAGAACCGCGGCGAGCATTTTTTTCATGAGATATTCCTTTCAATAGAAGAGCGGCGCCCACCAGGTGATGGTCAGAGCTGCCACAACAAGAACCAGCGAGATCCAGAGTGCGGTTTTGGTGATGCGTGCCGAAGAAGGCTTGGCGCAGTAGGAGCCAGGTTCGCAGGTGGCTGGCCTGCGGAAATAGACTTGCCGGAAGCCGGCGCCGATGAAGCCAAGCGCGATCAGAGCGAATACCGGCTTGTAGGGCTCAAGTGCGGTCAGGTTACCAATCCAGGCCCCCGAGATACCGAGCGTGAGCAAAACCAGCGGTCCGACGCAACAGGCGGACGCAAAAACCGCGCCAAGCAGACCGCCCGCGGCAAGCCAGCCTTTGCTGTTTCGGTTCACACCCGTGTCCGCTTCTCCGGTTTGCTTTTCAGCAATCCTCATATTTTTCTCCTCACGAATAGGGCTAGCACCTTGTGTAGGGCCTGTAGTAGCTACAGGGGCAAGGAGGTTATTTACGATGCCAGATCACAAAAACGCGACATCTCTCACTCGGGGGGAGCTGGCCAAGGCAACGGGCTGCAACCTTGAAACCATCCGATATTACGAGAAGACCGGCATGATGCCGGACCCGCCGCGCACGGCTGCGGGCCACCGCATCTACGGGCAGAGCCACATTCAGCGTCTGCGTTTCATCCTGCGGGCCCGCGAGCTCGGCTTTGCCATTGACGAAATTAAAGGGCTGCTTGGCCTCGTGGATGGCGGCACCCAGACTTGCGGCGAAGTGAAAGCCCTGACTGAACGCCATCTCAGCGATGTGCGCCGGAAAATTGAAGACCTTCGCAGGATCGAAAAAGTATTGGCCGCAACAGCAGGCCAATGTTCCGGCGAGGATGTCCCGGAGTGCCCGGTGCTGGAGGCGCTGGCATCTTGACCGGGACGTTTCTGATCTTTGCCCTGGCAGCCCTGGCGGAAATCGCCGGGTGCTTTGCCTTCTGGGCGTGGCTGCGCCTCGACCGTTCGCCGCTCTGGCTCGTGCCCGGCATCGCAAGCCTTGTGCTGTTCGCGTATCTTCTGACGCGCGCAGACAGCGCATTTGCCGGGCGGGCCTACGCCGCCTATGGCGGCGTCTATATCGCCAGTTCTATGTTCTGGATGTGGCTGGCCGAAGGCAATCGCCCCGACCGCTGGGATATAGCAGGAATGATGATATGCCTGATCGGTAGCGCTCTCATTTTGATGCCGTTGCGTAGTTAACGTCCGCCGGCAAGCAATCTTAGAAGAAGGCTGGAGCCCTTCTGTTTCCCTTGGCTCCAGCCTTCAGTTCGGAATCCCTTGCTACGCGCTGTGGAGGGGCGCCGGCCACTCAGCATTTCAGCCGCCTATAACCGTAGTCATAAACTGTAAGGATCCGCTCAGGAAAACCGCTTGTGCAGGGCGGAGTTGACCGCCTCCGACGCAAGCACAAGCACAACAATGGCCATGGTTACCGTCGCGGCCTTGTCATATTGGAACGAGCGCACGTAGGTCTGGACATAAAGCCCGATGCCGCCCGCACCGACAATGCCGAGGATTAGGCTTTCGCGCAGGTTCAGTTCGAAACGGAACACGGTGTCCCGCAGGATGACCGGCGCCATCTGAGGCCAAATCGCCCATCGCAGCTGCTGCGTGCGGCTGGCGCCAGCACTTTCCAGTGCTACCACCGGGGCGGCGGCCACATTGTCGATCGCTTCGGCATAGAATTTCGCCAGCATCCCCGTTGCATGGAAGGTGATGGCGAGGATCCCGGGCAAGGGCCCAAGCCCCACCGCACCAACCATGAGCATCGCCACCAGGATCAGCGGAATGGAGCGGATCATCGCCAGAAGGCCGCGCACCGGGCGCCAAACGGATGACGGCACTAGGGTCTCGGCTGCGAGAACTGCCAGCCCAGCGGACAGGATGACCGCAAAGAAAGTACCGAGGATGGCAATCCGCAGGGTTTCTGCCAGACCCCGCATGACTTCGCGCCAGATCGACAGGTCCGGCGGCATCATCCGCCCGAGGAATTCGCCCAGGCGAGGCCCTGCACCGGGAAGCTTGTCCAGCCCCATTTCTGCGCTTGTGGCGGACCAAAGGACGGCCGCCGCCAGCACGATCCAAGTCAGCACCTGGCTCATCAACTGACCACGCGCAGCCCGGCGCCGGGAACCGTGCCGTGGTAAAGTTCGGCGATGTCGTCGCTGGTCACCTGAGCGGAGGGTTTGTCGAACTGCACTGCGCCGGCTCGCAGCCCCACAATCCGGTCGGCAAAGCGGCGCGCCAGTTCTGGCTGGTGCGAACTGAAGACGACTCCGATGCCGCGTTTGTCAGCTGCGCCTGTGATCAGGCCGAGGATCCGTTCCGCATGGGCGGGGTCAAGGTTGCTCACCGGTTCGTCGGCAAGGATCAGCCTGGGATCCTGCGCCAGGCAACGGGCAATTGCCACCCGCTGCCGCTGACCGCCTGAAAGCTGGTCCGCCCTACGCCGGGCCAGATCGGAGAGACCGGTATCTTCGAGCGCGGCAGCTGTTTTGAGGTGGTCCTGCTCGCCAAACCGCCCCCAAAGGGAGGGCCAGATGCGCATCCGGGAAAGCCGCCCGTTCATCACATTCTGATAGACAGTCAGCCGGTCAACCAGTGCAAATTCCTGAAAGATGAACCCGGCACCGGTGCGCAGCTCACGCGGCGGAGCCTGCGTTGCCGAAAGCGGCACCCCCAGAACCTCGGCCTCGCCGCGCCAGCCGCGCAGGCGGCCGTCGAGCAGTGCGAGCAGGGTGGATTTCCCGGCGCCCGACGGGCCAAGCAGGGCCACCCGTTCACCCGGTGCGGCGCTGAGCGACACTTCGCACAGCGCCGCGGCGCCGCCGAAGTGGTGCGACACTGCATTCAGGGTGAAAGCTGCTGTCATTTCAGGTACCCGTAGCGCCGTGCCGTCTCGCGCACGCCTTCGTAAACGTCCCGGTCCACCGCGATGTAGCCGTCCGGCCCATAGAGATACGCCAGCAGGTGGCGGTTGCCTGGCTCATTGAGCTGCAACATGGTTTCGATGAACTTGGCCTGCACGCCCTTGTCCAGGCCGGGCCGTGCAACAACCGCATGGCTTGGGATCTGTTCGCTTTCGGCCAGGACTTTGACTTCTGCCTGCTGATCCGGCGTCAGCAGAAGATCGGCATACTGGCTGGCGCCGGCGGCATCCACAAGCCCATTCGCCATGGCCTGCATCGCCTGCTGATAGCCCCCGGCAAAGAACTTCCGGCCAAAGAAATTGTCCGCATCGGCGGCATCGGCGATAAGCCCCTCGCGCACGAACAGATCAAGCGGGTATAGATAGCCGGACTCCGATACCGGATCGGCAAAGGCAATGTCACGCCCTTTGAGGTCGGCCAGCGTCTCGATGCCGCTGTCCTTGCGGACAAACACGCGACCCGCATAGCTCGGCTGCCCGCGGTAGACCTCGGACAGCAGTGGCACGGCACCAATCTGATCCTCGGCCAGAACATAAGGCAGAGCGCCCATGAAAGATATGTCTGCATCGCCGTTGCGCAGCGCCTCGACGGCGGCGGCATGGTCGAAGGTCACAAACCCTGTCACCGGCATTCCCATGCGTTCGGACAGCCAGCCGGTGACCGCCTTTATGTCGCCCAGCAGCTTTTCGGGGTTTTCTTGCGGAATGAAGGCCAGTTTCAGCTCCTCACCCGCTGCCAAGGCTGGCGCGGCGAGGAATGCGGCCGATACGGCCAGAAAATTGCGGCGCGACAGCATCAGAACATCCTCTCGTCAATATCGGCTTGCATCGCTTTGAACAGGTCCCACTGGCGGCCTGCCTCCTCCCAATCGCCTTTGGCGCTTGCATCGCCGACAGCCCGCAGGATGGCCGCGAACTCATAGATCTCCGGCTTGGAGTTTTGATTAACCATGACACTCGCATCTGCCGCCAGATCAGGGGCGACCGTATCCACCAGAAGGGCGATGTTTTCGGCATCGCGCATCGGCAGCAGCGTATCCAGGGTGCTTGCGAAAGTGGTCAGTTCTTCCCAGGACAAGCGGAACACGCTGTCGCGGCCTTCAAACGCCTGATAGGGTTCCTCACCATCTCCGACAGCCTCGAGATAGGCGGTCAGATCGGCACGCTGTGCCTCATCCAGCCCCAGAACTTTGCTTTCGTCGAACCAGTCCACAACGCTGGCCAGCGTTGGCAGCGACCCGTCGTGCATATAGGGCGCGGTGAAGTTGATATTGCGCAAGGTGGGCGTTTCAAAGTGGATTGGCGTACCGCCCGGGAAGGGGGGCTCGGCAGTGCCGATGTCGTATGTGAGACCATCGCGGAAGTTACGCTCGGGCGTGTGGCACGAGGCGCAGGAGCGGTCTCCCAGTCCGGCGAAATCGGTGTTGAACAGCTTCTCCCCGCGCTTGGCAGCTTCCGAGGCCAAATTCGTCAGCCTGCCCGCCCTGTCGATTTTCGGATTCGGAAGAAAGTCGAACTGCTTGACATAGGCCTCCAGCGCGTCCAGCTGGAAGGGTGTCGGCTCATCGCCTGCGAACTCGGTCACGATCACATTGCGGATGAACCGCCGCAGGCTGGGCTCGCGCCCATCGCGCCCGTAAGGCGCAGTAAAGCGGATGCCCCGCATTGAAGGCGTGTCCAGATGGTCGTCTACCCGGTCATTGAACATCGGGTTGAAGAAGGAGCCGTCCACATCCATGCCGCCCGCGTATTTTGACAGTCCGGGGATGAAGAAGTCCCGGTTCACATCCGAACGGTTGTGGCAGGTGGAACAGGCAATACCCAGTTCGCGAGCCGGGCCGCCAAAAATTTCCGGGCTGTCGAACAGCATGTCGCCATAGGCAACCAGCGGCAGGTTCGCCTCATCCTCGCCAGCTTCTTCAAATTGCAGCACCAGCCGGGGCAATTCCTGCTGATCGGCGATATTCGACCCCGGCGGCAAGGTTGCAGGCAGCGACACCGGCGTTCCCGAGCGCACTGCGCTTTCGGGGACCGGGGTCAGCGTTTCGCGTTCCGCATAGGCGGCAGGCAAATAATTTTCTGTCAGATAGGTTTCGAGCGTTGCACGTGCTGCGGCAAAGCTCTCTGCATCGGTCTCTTGCGCTCCATGGCCAAGCACGCCAGCAGTGCCAAGCGAGGAGTTCAGGGCGAGCCATGCCCGCCCCAGATCGCGCGCGGCATTCGCATCCGCCGCCTTGATGCCGTCCTCGAACGCCCGGAACAGCGCTTCGGCATTGGCAACCTCATGTGCTGCGTAGGGCTGTCCAAGCGCAGTCTCTGCCGCTGCCAAGTGACGCAGGATACCCTGGGCCACGGCTGCCGTGGCCGCCTCGAACAGCGCCTGGCGGTCATGCGATGCAAGAGCCGCGCTGATTGCGCGGGCCTCATCCGGGCTCACCCGCGACATGGCATCTTCAGACAATGCGCTGCCCGGTGCCGGTGCGGTCCAGCTGTTTTCGATTTTTTCCCAGGGAACCGGGGTCAGGTTCCCCATGAACAGTGTCAGGCGGTAAGCGGCAGAGCGCGGCGCCCATGGGGCTTGCTCAATCGCTGTGGCCCCGGCGGCCACCGGCAAAAGGCCGACTAATGCCGCTGAAATGAGGTTTTTCATGGTCGAACCTACAAAAGTTAGCTTTGGCTAAATTGTGTAGTTTCTTCTATGCCGTTGTCAACCCGCCTTGTTGCAGGCATACAGGGAGGCCAAAATGACATGCGATCTTATGAGCGACATGACCGAAACAGATGAAAACGCCCTCAATCGAAGCCCAGATGAACAGGCAAGCGGTTTTGAGGCCGTACGCACGGCTCATCAAAGCGAGATGGTCGAAGATTATGTCGAGCTGATTGCCGAGTTGATTCACATGAACGGCGCAGCGCGGCCTGTTGAAATCGCCGAGCGTCTAGGCGTGACCCAGCCCACGGTCTCCAAGAACCTGAACCGCCTGAAACGGGAAGGGCTGATTCTGCAGGAGCCCTACCGTTCGATCCGCCTGACGGAAGAAGGCCGCCAGCTGGCCGAAGCCTGCCGCAAACGGCACAGAATCGTTGTGGATTTCCTTGTGGCTCTTGGCGTGTCGCAAGAGGTGGCCGAATATGATGCCGAAGGGATCGAGCACCACGTCAGCGAAGAAACCTTATCTGTATTCCACGCGTTTACCAGTGAACGGACAAAAAGCTGAGCTATTTTTGGCGCTATTGACTGGGGCGGCTAGAAAGCCCACAAAATTCCCGATGAGATCGTGCTGCCCATGACGAGTGCGGCTAATTTAGGCGGGCTTTCAGCACAGCAATACAGCTGCCCGCGCGATTGCCTTCCGGTTTTACCCCTATCAATCTGCAGGCTGGAAGCATCCGTGAGTGATTTATTGCCGGGAGACGAGGAGATCTATTGTCTACCGGCAAGAGGCATCCAATCTTCCTCGGCATGAGACGCTTTCCAAGGCTTCCGCTGGAACCGGTGTGCCTTGCATCGACTGTCATGAACCATGTCCAAACAACTCCGCGCCGGTGTGCATGTTGGCGGATGCCTCAAACTCCAGAACGGAATAGCGGATGCCATAGTGTTTTGCGAGAGACGATTTGATATCCGACTTGATCTGCTCAGCATTGGCAAGGCATCCCTCTTCGACTACCACATGGCAATCGAGCGCGACCTCGTGTTCCTGCATTTGCCAAAGATGCACGTGATGAACATCGGCAACACCGTCCACGCTCCGGATCACTTCCACGACCCCCTTGCCGTCTATGTCCGGCGGGCTGCCCAGCATCAGCGTCCGGATTGGGCGGCCGATCTCGGTCACAGCGAGGTAGAGAATGTAAAGCGCGATACCAATTGTGATCGCAGGATCAACCCACTTCATGTCATAGAGAATGATGAGCGAGCCACCGATAATCACGGCGACTGAAGCCAGCGCATCAGAAAGGTTGTGCAGGAAGAGTGCTCGAATGTTAACACTGCCTTTCTGCATCGAGTAAGTGAGAAATGCGGTTAACGTGTCCACCACCAGCGCAATGCCGCCGAGGATTACGACAGTCCAGCCCGCAACCTCGGGGGGGTCGATCATCCGCATGCCCCCCTCGTAGATGAGATAGACACCAACCAGTATGAGCGTTGTGTAGTTGACCAGCGCAGCGACAATCTCGATCCGGCCGTAGCCGAAAGTCATACGCTCGTCGGCGGGCCGCCGGGCGATCTTGCGCGCGGCAAACGCGATGAGGAGAGATGCCATATCTGAAAAGTTGTGCAGCGCGTCCGCGATCAAAGCGAGGCTGCCCGCGAAAATTCCGCCGACGACTTGAGCGATGGTCAGAAGGGCATTCGCCCAGATCGCGATGGAAATCCGACGGTCTCCAGAAGCAGGATCGATATGAGCATGGCCATGATCATGCGGCATCTTGGTTTTTCTCGTGGCGGTGGTTCACTAGGCCCAGTCCCGGGATGTGCGGCACGTGCCCGGACCGTATTGCGCGGACACGAGCATTCATCCAGTGGCGGATAACTTTGCGATAGAGCCAGTCACGCAAAATTCCGAACGCCTGCCGGTGGTCCCGGTAGAATTCGTCCGGTGTGCCGAAAGTTCCAAAATCCCGGACAATACCAGTTTTCTGAATGTAAGTGTCTCCACCTGTCCAATCGACTGGTGGCGCGCTCAAACAATTGGTTCCGGCACCATAGCCGCATAGGCTTTCGGTACCGGAAAAGGCGGCCTGGAGCGTCCCTAAGAATGCCTCGTCAAGGATGAAACCCTCGAGATTGACCCAGCCTTCCTCTGTCTCGGCCTCCACCCATGAATGCAAGATCTCGTCTGGAGCAATTGGATAAACGATCTCTGGTACCACGCCCCGCTGCAGCGCCTTGTGGATCGTGAAGCCATGCAGCCGGCACCGCACACCCACTCCGCGTAAAAGCGCCATGAGCAGTGTGCCCTTGGTGTTGCACTGGCCGTAGCCGTCGGTGAGAACCCTGGAGGCTGGGATGTCATCCGCGTGGTTGTAACCAAAGGCAATCTCGTTGCGGACGAAGCCGTACACCGCGCCGATTTGCTCATGCTGGGCCAGTTCCTTCCACCCGCGGTTCGTTATTAGCCTGGCAATTGACGGATGGTCAAAGTCCAATAGCCTCGTAGGCTTAAGAAGCGGATCTGCCGGATACACTGCATTTCTCCTCGAATCTTGCAAGAAGGGGTGTAACCGCTACAGTAACTGTAGCTTCAAGCCCTAATCCTGCAATCGCTATCCAGGATTGTCAGGATCACTTGCCTTTAAGCTGTTATGTGGTCCACTCCTTTTGCAGGCTGTGAGCCTCCAGACTTCGTGCTCGCAGCGGCTGCCTTCGAAAGAAGGCATGTCAGTGCTTAAATGCACAACGCCCCGGATAGTTGAGAGCTGCACTCATGCGCCGATTTCGTCGTGCTCCGTCAGACATTCGGCATGATCACGGAGCACCTCAAGGACCCGGCAATCAGATGTCTTGCCGCCACTGCATTCATGCACCATTCGTTCAAGCTCAGTGCGCAGCGCCTCAAGTCTGGCGATCCGCTGATACACCTGCTTCAACTGCCGCCGTGCTATAGCATCGGCTTCGTCGCAGGACCGTTCCGGATGGTCGCTCAGATCGAGTAGTTCCCGGATTGCATCCAGAGAAAAGCCGAGCTGGCGCGCGTGACGGATGAAGGATAGGCGATCAAGCTCGGCTTCACCATAGCGCCGCTGACCGCCTTCGGTCCTGCCTGGTTCGGGCATCAGGCCAATCTGTTCATAGTAGCGGATGGTCTGGACTTTGGTGCCAGTCTTCTTTCCCAAACTGCCAATCGTGAGCATACGCACCCCCAGGACGCTACAGTTCTGGTAGGTTTAATTGGGTCTGGCACTGGCCACAACTCAATTCACAGACACGCGACAAAGTCCCTCTCCTGAAAAAAACGGTTGAACCTCTAGTAGCTGCAGGGTGTAGACGCGCAAAAAATACGTGGAATCAGAAACGGGCTGCTTGCTTTGAAGCTTAAACTCCTTCGGAAAATTCTTTGGGCGCTGGCGGCTGTTGCGCTAATTTGGCTTTTGCTTTGGGCGGATTATCGTGCGGATCAGGCACGTGAGACGCAGTCGGCTTTCCGTGCGGCCTTCGAACTCACGGACCATCAAGGAATAACACGGACGCAGGAAGACTTCGCCGGGCGGTGGATGCTAGTCTTTTTTGGCTTCGCGAACTGCCCCGATGTCTGCCCGACGACTCTCGCTGAGGTCGCCGCTGTGATGGAAGGTCTAGGTCCGGACGCCGGGCGGATTCAGCCGCTCTTCATCTCGATCGATCCCGAGCGCGATACACCAATGACGCTTGCAGATTTCGTACCGCGCTTCGAGGCCGGCATCATCGGTCTCACGGGGACCCCGGACCAGATCGACCGGACAGCGAAGAGCTTTCACATCTTTTACGAAAAAATCGAGGAGGCTGCGGCCCCCGGCGGTTACACTATGGGGCATTCCTCGCAGCTGTTCCTTTTCGATCCTGAAGGTGGCTATGTCACGGCGTGGCCCTATGGCACGCCAGCAGAAGAGATCGTATCCAGTCTGAGAGAGCAGATTTCCTTATGACATTCAGGCTATCATCCGACACGTCGCTCGCAGCCGCATGGATCGTTGCACTAGTTTCCTCACTGTCTGTTTTGTTCATTGGCGAGGTTCTGGGGCAGACGCCTTGTGTCCTCTGCTGGTTTCAACGGGCATTCATGTTCCCGCTGGCGGTTGTGCTGGGTTGCGGGCTCTGGTGGCGGGACAGGAGGGCCGGCCGCTACGGTGTCGCGCTTTCTCTCGCCGGCGGAGCCATCGCATTGTGGCATCTCGGCCTTTTCTGGGGGCTCATTCCCGAACGCATCCAGCCCTGTACTGCGGCAGGTCCGTCCTGCACTGACCAAGGCCAGCTTGTCCTCAGCGTGCCAATCCCGCTGCTCTCGTTCCTGGCCTTTGCCCTCACCGCTGCCCTGTCAGCCGCTTCTTTGAAGGAAAATACCGAATGAACCGCCGCTCATTGATCCTTTCCGTTTCTGCTCTCGCAGTTGCGGCCTTTTCTGGCGCCTCTTGGTATGCAACGCGATCAGAGCCCATTGGGGAGGCCTCTTCAGTCACCCCGGAGATTGCCGACGCTTTGATCCGGCCCTATTCGCCGGTTCTCGGCCCCGAGGGTGCGACCGTGACGATCGTGGAGTTCTTCGATCCTGCGTGCGAAGCCTGCCGCGCATTTTACCCGGTCGTGAAGGATATTATGGCCGAGCATGGCGATACAGTGCGTGTGGTGATCCGCTACACACCGTTTCACGGGGAAGCTTCGGAAGAAGCGATCCAGGTCCTCGAAGCTGCGCGCATGCAGGGGGTCTTTGAGGAAGTTCTGGAAGCGATACTGCGGGATCAGCCCCGCTGGGCGTCCCACGGTGCGCCCGAGCCCGGCCTCATCCTCAATATCGCTGCGGTCGCAGGTCTCGACGCAGAAGCCGCGCGGACGCAAATGCGCCTGCCGGATATTGTAGGCATCCTCAATCAGGACCGTGCCGATGTCGAAGCCGTGGGTGTGCGCCAGACGCCGACCTTCTTTGTGAACGGCAAGCCGCTCGCTACTTTCGGCGAGGCAGAATTGCGCGCGCTGGTCGCAGCCGAAGTCGCGGCAACCAATAGCTGAGTGACAATCTGAAAGGAAACTGGCGAAATGAAACCGGTACTTCATGCTGCCCTTGCAGCACTTGTGCTGCCACTCGGCGCCGCCTCCGCCGCGCTGGCCGGTTCCGGCCAAGTGAGCATCGAGAATGCCTGGTCGCGGGCATCTATCGGCACCAGCCGTCCCGGAGCTGCCTACATGGAGATAGTGAACGAAGGCGATGAGCCGGTCACACTGACAGGTATCAAGACTGATATTGCCATGATGCCTGAAATTCATCGGAGTTCGACGAACGAACAAGGCGTCAGTTCAATGGCTCCCGCGGGTGACGTGTCTATTGCGGCAGGAGAGACCGTCGCGCTGGAGCCCGGCGGTCTGCATGCCATGCTGATGAAACTTCAGCGCCCGATGAAGGAAGGGGAGACTTTTCCGCTTTCGCTTGTTTTTTCGGACGGTGGCTGGGTAACGGTCAACGTGCCGGTTCTTGGCATCGCAGCGCGCGGCCCGGGAAACTGATGCGGCGGCGTTCAGCTCTCGGATATGGCGCGGCGGCATTTGGTGCGATTGGCCTGACACTCTTGCTGGGCTGGTGGCGTGTAGACGGCCCCGGCGCACCAGAGCCCATGGACCAGCGGCCCTTGCCGCTTACGGCGATGGACTTCCGCCTGACTGACCACAAAGGGCAGCCAGTCGGCCCTGATACGCTTGTCGGGCGCCCGTCGATGATATTCTTCGGCTTCACCTACTGTCCTGACGTCTGCCCCACGACGCTCTCGGACATCTCAAGCTGGCTGGACATGATGGGCGAGGACGCCGAGCGGCTGAACACCATCTTTATCACGGTAGATCCCGAGCGCGACACTGTCGACGCTATGGCAGAGTATGTCGGCTACTTCCATTCGGCGATCCGCGGCTGGACCGGTCCAGAAGCGCAGATCAAGCGTGCAATCGAGGGCCTTCGCGCGACCTATGAGAAGGTTACTGGCGAAGATGGGAGATACACGATGAACCATACGGCGAAGGTCTTTCTGTTCGATGCCGAGGGACGCTTCGTCAGCACTATCGACTACCACGAACCGAGAGAATTCGCAGTTCCGAAAATCCGACGCGCGATGAAAGTTAGACTGGAGGGAGCAACATGAGGTTGAGGTGCCTGATGGCCGGGCTGGCGGTAACGAGCGGGATTTCGGCGGCGGTCGCAATGGTCGCCACATCCTACTCAACTACGCCTGTTCAGCCGACCCTAGCCGAGGCTGGCGTTTGGGAACCTGCGCCTCTCACACCGCCTCGGTTTGTGGAAGGCCCCTCTTACAGGCTTGCCCGCACGCGGCCTGGAAGTGCGCCGGACTTTCGTCCGCCGTTCCTTCCGGCCGTGGTAAGGAACGATGCTCCGCTGACTGCCATAGAACCGCCACTCATCACATGGTCACGCGAAATAGCTCCGGGCGAGACGCTTGATGCGGTTCTGGCCGAGGCCGGGCTTGCCGCCACAGACCGCGCAGAGATCGCCCTTGCGATTGACGCAGAATACGATCTCCGCCGACTGCGCCCCGGTCACGCAATCACTGTCATATCCACGACAGATGGAAGCCCTCGCAATGTGACCCTTGTTGTCGAAGAGGGCATACGGATCGAGGCATTATTTGGAGAGCAGCTCGCCACCCGGGTTGTGGCCCCTGAACCCGAAATCGTGACCCTTGCTGGCGAGACCAGGATCGAAACCTCGATCTTCGGGGCACTGGACGATGCCGGGATACCAGCCCGGTTCGCCGTCGATCTGGCGCAAATGCTGGGCGGCACAGTGGATTTCCGGCGCGAACTGAGCGGCGGCGAGACGCTGCGCCTTCTCTGGCGCGAGGCGCGGGTTGCGAACAAGGCTGTCCGCCAGCCCGAAATTTCGTTCGCTGCATTGGACCTTGGAGACGCTCTCTATGAAATCGCCTGGCCAGAGGATGGAACCGGCAAGGCTACAATCTATCTCGACGGCGAAGTGCTGCGTGTCTTTTCCCAGCCAGTAGAGGGCGCGCGGCTAACTTCCGTCTTCGGCCGCCGCAAGCACCCGGTCTTTGGCAATGTCCGCATGCACACTGGTGTGGACTTTGCTGCAGCGCGTGGAACGCCTGTCCGCGCCACTGCGCCCGGAAGTATTGCGTTTATTGGATGGCGCGGTGGCTATGGCCGTGTTGTCGAGATTGCCCATGGTGCGGACACACTGACCCGATATGCTCATCTCAGCGCCGTGCCCGAAGGCCTTGCTGAGGGTCAACGCGTGTCGGCCGGGGATACCATTGGCCGGATCGGCGCGACGGGCACTGCGACCGGCCCCAATCTGCATTACGAGGTGCGCGTAGACGGCCGGCCCACTGACCCGCTCTCCGATGACCGGCTCGCCGAGGCCACCAGGCGTGCAACACCGGACACAGCGGCGCTTACACGCCTGAGGGCGGCACGCGCCAGGCTGGAGGAGCAGCTTGCCAGCGTGATCGCCGAGAACCCCAATGAAAGGCTTTGACCATGAAACGACCGATCGCCGCCCTGGCATGTGCTCTTGCCCTGCTCCCCGCCGCACAGGTGCTGGCCCAATCGACGCCCATTGAGGTTAAAAAGACCAATGGCTGCGGTTGCTGCCTCGCTTGGATGGAACATCTGGGGGAAAGCGTGTTTGTTCCAAGCGGAAAAAACATGTTCGCAGGGCTGCTCGTGCGGTTCAAACTCGACAACGGTGTGCCGCAGCGCATGGTTTCTTGCCACACAGGTCTCACCGAGGGTTACGTAATTGAGGGGCATGTGCCCGCGGCCGACATTCGCAGGCTCCTTGCCGAGCGTCCCGACGCAGTGGGTCTTGCCGTACCCGGCATGCCGCTCGGATCGCCTGGTATGGATCAGGGCAGCTGGCGAGAGGCTTACGATGTGTTCCTTATCAACAATGACGGCTCGACCGAAGTCTACGCCAGTTACCCCGGCAACTGATCAGCACGATTGCACGCGGGCTGAGAACGGAGCTGTATTCCTCTGTTCGCCTGGCCGTTCAGGCTACCTTGCAACCAAATCACTTGATGATCACAGACCGGTTTCGTTTCTACGGACGGAGTATACCGATGCCTGCGAGGTGATCGTGATGGTGTTTGCAATCTCGGCCTTCAATGCCGCAATTCAAGCACCATTTGCGTGACTGCCCGCCGTCGAGCGCGGTCTATGCATATATTTCGATGGGCGTCCCGTCCCGCACCATTGCATAGACCTCTTCGATCTGGCGGTCGGACACAGAGATACAGCCTGCGGTCCAGTCGCGTTTGTTCATTGGGTCAATGCCCCGTCGCGGCCCGCCATGGATGAAGATGTCACCACCCGGAGATTTGTCTTGCGCCGCTGCAAATGCGATGTCCGCCTCGTTTGGATAAGAGATGCCGATGGAGAGGTGGAACAGACTGTCAGGATTGCGCCGGTCAATGAGGTAGGCGCCTTCGGGTGTTCGTCCATCCCCCTCAAATTGCTTATGACCTTCCGGTGCAAACCCCAGCCCGACCGGGTAGGTGCGCAAAACACCCTCAGCGCCATCCAGAACAAGCAAACGTTCTGATTTGTAGAGCCGCAAACGGGTAACTTCGGGCCCGGTATAACTACGGAACTTGCTTGCACAGCCGGATAGGAGGACGGCAATGCCGCCCAGTAGAATTCTGCGTCTCGGGATTCTGTTGATCATCGCTGCTCGGTGCCATTATTGACGGCTTGTTACCACAACCCTAGTTGAAGGGCCGGCACCAAATCAATGACCATGTGCCAAAGCGCCCTTCGCCATTTGTTCACCTGCTGGCTCGCCGCCTTCCGGCGGCGACTTGTGGCGGCCGTCCGCGTTCAGAAGCCGCAGCGCATTGGCCACCACCAGCAACGACACACCCGCGTCCGCAGCAATGGCCCCCCACATCGAGGCCATTCCGAATGCAGTCGCCACGACAAAGGCGGTTTTCGTCGCTAACGAAAGGCCGATATTCTGGCGGATGATGCTCATCGTGCGGCGCGAATGGGCAATCAGCCACGGCACCTTGGCGATGTCATCTGTCATCAGCGCGATGTCCGCCGTCTCGATGGCCGCGTCCGAGCCTACGGCGCCCATGGCGATGCCGTAATGCGCCCGCGCCATGGCGGGGGCATCGTTTACGCCGTCCCCAATCATGGCAACAACCGAATGGCTGTCCACCAGTTCCTCGATGGCGGTTACCTTGTCTTCTGGCAGCAGTTCAGCGCGAACCTCGTCGATACCGACTTCGGCTGCTACCGCGCGCGCCGTGCGCTCGTTGTCGCCAGTTAGCATGACAACGGTGTTGACACCCTGTGCGTGCAATCGAGAGACGATGCCTTTGGCGTCAGGCCTGATCCGGTCGCGCAGTTCAAGAACGCCCAACACGCCCGTCTCGTCGCCCAACGCGACCAGCGTCGCCCCCGCCCCTTCGATCCGGTCCCGCAACTCATCAGGAATGGCATCCCCAAAACCTTTCTCCGCGGCGAACCGGTCAGAACCAAGCCAGACGGGCCGGTCACCCATGCGACCTTCGAGCCCTCGCCCCGGCACCGTGCGGGTATCCTCCGCAGCGGCTACTGAAACGGCGTCCCGCCCGGCGCGCTCGAGGATAGCGCGCGCTAGCGGGTGCGAGGAGCGCATCTCCAGCGAAGACGCCAGCGCAAGCAGGTCCCGCGCCTCCACCATTCCAAGCGGATGGATTGCCGCAACCTCCGGTCGGCCCTCGGTGATCGTTCCGGTCTTGTCCAAGGCCAGCGCCGTCGTGCGGCCAGGTGCCTCGACATAGGCGCCGCCCTTGATCAGCACGCCCGCCCGCGCCGAAGAGGCCAGCGCCGCAACGATCGAGACAGGCGTCGAAATCACCAGCGCACAGGGGCAGGCGATGACCAGGAGCACCAGAGCATTGTAGAACCAGAAGCCCCATGCGCCGCCAGCAAGTGGCGGAAGAACCGCGAGAGCGATTGCCAGTGCCATGACTACCGGCGTGTATATCCGCGCGAACTTCGCCACCCACTGTTCCACAGGAGCGCGGCGGGAATGCGCGTCGCCAACCATGCGTATGATTTTCGAAAGCACTGTGTCCGATGCCTTCTTCGTTGCCCGCACAGTAAGAGTGCCTTCACCGTTGATGGTGCCGGCATAGACTTCGTCGCCCGGTTCCTTTGGCACCAGAGCGCTTTCACCGGTAATGGGGGCCTGATCAACAGCACCCGCTCCCCCTACGACTTCACCGTCAAGCGGAATGCGGTCGCCGCCGCGCACAATGAATTTTGCATTTACAGCTACCGCGGACGCTGGAACCTCCGCTTCCGATCCATCGTCATAAAGCACCCTTGCCGTGGGGGGCGCGAGGTCCAGCAGCGCCGAAACTGCGTTCCTCGCCCGGCCGACACTCCAGTTTTCGAGATAAAGCGAAAGCGAGAAGAAAAAGGCGACCGTCGCGGCCTCGAAGAATTCGCCAAGGCCGATGGCGCCGGCCACGGCGACGACCATCAGGAGGTTCATGTCGGGCGAGAACCGCCGCGCTGAGGACCACGCCTTGGGAGCGACGAGCCAGACGCCAAAGAGGATCGCAACCGCGAAGAGTCCGGCTTCGGCCATCGGCATCGGTCCCTCCCCATGACCAGCGAACAGCCCTATAGCCCCGCTCATACCGGTCTCGACGATGTGGTAGAGGAAACCTGCTGCCCAAAATCCGCCACTCAACGCGGTGAAGCGCCATTGACGTGCCAGATGCGCTGCCTGATCCTTCGCTGCGTTCTTGACGTCCCAGGGCTTCGCACTCATCCCGGTACTAGCGACCAACTTGGTGACCTCGGAGTCGGATAGTGCTATTGCGGTATCAAGGATCGTCATGCGTCCGTTGATCACGTCAAACGCCAGGTGCTCGGTTCCGCCCACACTCGGACCCACGGCCCGGTTCAGAATTGCCACCTCTTCGGCGCAATCGAGTCCGGAGACCTGGAAACTGCGCCCGTTAGCAGGGGGCGGGCCTGCCGGACCAATGTCCCCGCAGGTTGAAGCACCGCCGCAGCAGGCAGATTCATGATCCTGCGTGCAGGTGCTATTGTCATCGTTACGGCGGGTTTCGAGCGGCATAGGCGGACCTTCAGATTCGACGAGATCCTTCGAACCTAATTCCTACAGCACCTAGAGCTTCAAGTGGTCAAACGCGTTTTTTCGCTAGACGCTCAAATGCGCCGTAAATGCGAGGGTCCGACCTCTGGCTTGTGGCGAAACATACCGTATGCCAGATTGCCGACGGGAAACAAAAAAGCAAACGGCAGAGGTTCAGATGCAGAAACGAAATGCGGCAATCGTGGCCACAATGCTAATTCTGGCAGGATGTTCTTCCTCTACTAGTGTCTCCGGCAACGCCGCAACGCGGGTCGGAAACGTGCCTGACGCCGTCGTTGATCTCGCGGCTCCGGGACAAAATCTTGCGTCTGCACGGCTTCTGCCTGAAGACGGCTGCTACTGGTATGAGCATAGCGGGCCAGTTGAAACCACGTTGCTGCCGCTTAGAACAACGGCGGGAAACCCGATCTGTTCGAAACCAAACGCATAGATTAGGTCACCAACCTCCCCCTCAACTCCGTGAAGTGATGCCGTCTTCGGCCTCATACAGATAGGCCGTCGAGCCGGTTTCCACGTTTGGGTAGAGATCGTTGATATGCGCCATAACCATGCGGACGCATCCTGAACTCGCCCTGCCACCGATCGAACGCGGCCAAGGCGTTCCATGAATACGCAGGTAGGTATCGCGGTTTCCAACAAACAAATAGAGAGCGCGGGAACCTAGCGCGTTCTTGGGGCCTGGTTCCTGCCCGTCTGCATACTGGGAATAGGCCTCCGGGTCGCGTTCGATCATGGATTGAGTAGGCGTCCAATGCGGCCACTCAACTTTTCGCCGGATGGTGTAAGTGCCAGGTTCGTACAAATTGCCACGGGCTATGGCCACACCATAGCGCATGGCAGTTCCCCCCTCTTCAATGTGGTAAAGGTATCTCGCAATGGCATCGACATGGATGTCCCCCGGCACCAACCCGTCGTTTGCAACGACCCGGGTGGGAAGGAAACGTTGGTGCAGCCCCCATGGATTAGACGTTGCCGGATCATAGTTTGGCGGTGTGATTTGAGCGTCCCAATTTGCCTTCTGTGTGGCAGTCGGCCAAGATCCGGCCCACACCGGTTCTGCGATTGCAGTAGAGAACAGTGCTGACGAACTTGCGACAAAATGGCGTCTCGTAATCATATCTGAGATTTTCTCCTGTGCCCTTTGATTGCTTCAAATTACCCCACTCCGATAAGAGCTACAGCTACTAAAGGGTCAAGGGGTTTCTGAGGCCAGCGTAGATTTCTGGACCGAGCTATTTTTGCTTACTGTCCCAACCTGGCAAGGCCTCCGTGGGTAGGGAAAACTGATCAGTTCATCACATGGAGGTTTCTGACAGAGAAGTTGAATGGCAGATTTCGGCCCATTGCGCCACGCGGTGGCTTCGATGGCAGGGCGAATATCGGCGTGTTCAAGTCACGGCTCGTTCAAGTATTCTGACCTTAGAGACGGGGTAGTTGTGCCAAAATCGATTCAGAGCCATTTTGAATGCCTATGACGCGTCCCGACATCATGCCGATTGACACGCAGACCGTTGTAATAGACGTGGCGCAGCTCTTGTACCGTACCGGATAAGTCTTGACACTCCAGCGCCGGAAAGCTGCATTGTGTCTGTCAATGAACCGGAAGCTGATCATTGATGTCCCTTTTTATACGGGCGAGGCGGACTACGGCCAACTCGCCCGGAACGTTCATGCGCTGGATCCAACCGCGAGGATCGACTGGGCGGCCGACTGCCGGCTCGTGCAGATAGAATCCAACTCTAGTGCCGGCCTTGTACTCGCGGTGGTGGAACAGACAGGTTTGATCCCAGGATCGGTGCTAGGAGTTTGACAATCATTTGGCTGCTAGCCGATCCGCCCGAGGACCGGAAAGACATCGAGCAGCCAGTAGGACAGCGCGGTGAGCTGCCCGGTCATCATCGCAAGCCCCATCACGACCATGACCGCGCTCGCGGCCTGATGCAGGCGGCACCCGACCCGTCTGGCGCCTTGCAACCGGCCGACAAGCCGATCGGTGAAACCCGCAACAATCAGGAACGGCACGCCAAGGCCTGCAGAATAAATCGCCAGTAGCAAGACCCCTTGCCCAACCATGGCGCTCGCCGCACTGGCGGTGAGGATCGCACCGAGAATTGGGCCAATGCAGGGGGTCCAGCCGAAGCCGAACGCGAGGCCCAGAACATAGGACGCGGCCGGCCTGCCGCCGGGGACGTCGAGATGGAACCGAAGATCCCGTTCCATGGCGCCGATCCGCGCCGCGCCGATCATGAACAGCCCGAACAGAATCACGATGCCACCGCCAACGAGGTTGAGTTCATAACGCCACCGCAACAGTGCCTGACCCAGGGCCGTTGCCGAAGCCCTGAGTGCCATGAATATCGTTGAGAACCCGAGCACGAAGCAGAGGTTGAGCCAAAGGGTCTGAGCCCGGCTGACCTCTTCGACATCACCAGCAGTGGCTGGAAAGCTGCGATGAGCGTGCCGCGGTTGCGAGCGAATGCTGCGTCAGCAAACACCCGAAAAGGCAACGGCTGCAAAGTTCCGCACTGTGATGGAGTGGATGCCCCTCCCGACGGCATCGTGATGTGCCATGCTGGTACTGTCTTAACAGACCAGAAACAGAGGAGGCGACAATGGAAATGGTTGCGATCATAGGAGTAGATTTAGCAAAGCGTAGTTTTCAGGTGCATGGGGCAGCGGCTGACGGCAGTGTTCTGTTCCGCAAAAAGCTGTCTCGGGCGCAAGTTTTGGCATTTTTTGTACAACAACCGAATTGCACAGTTGCTATGGAAGCTTGTGCAACCGCGCATGACTGGGGGCGTCAGATCGAGGCACTTGGCCATGATGTGAAATTGATACCGCCCATCTATGTGAAACCTTTCGTCAAACGGCATAAGAATGATGCGGCTGATGCAGAAGCGATTGCCGAGGCTGCGTCACGTCCAACGATGCGAACAGTCGCCGTGAAAACACATGAGCAGCAAAGTCGGGCGGTTTTGTTCCGGACACGTGACCTGCTTTTGAGGCAACGCACGCAGCTGATCAACGCCCTGCGGGCTCATCTCGCCGAGTTTGGCCGGGTGGCACCAAAAACGACGACAAATATCAAAAGTCTGAGGGAAATCTTGGAAGATCCCGAGAACGGTCTGCCAAAAGTGGTGACAGATGTTGGATCAATCTACCTTGGTCAGATCGCTACACTAACAGAACAAATAGGCAGGCTTGAAAAGCAGGTACGCATCGAAGCGACAAGAGACGATAACGCACGCCGTCTCCAGACCATGCCAGGCATCGGTCCGATAACTGCAATGGCTGTCTCGGCCTTCGCCCCACCTATGGAAATCTTTCGTCGGGGTCGGGATTTTTCTGCGTGGGTAGGGCTGGTACCGAAGCAACACTCGACCGGGGGAAAGCAGAAATTGGGCCGAACGTCGAAGATGGGGCAGAGAGATATCCGCAGGCTCTTGGTCATCGGTGCCATGTCCGTAGTGAGGATGGCGATTCACAAGGGTGCCCCTGAAGCATCTTGGCTCCAAAGGATGCTCGCAAGAAAACCACGTATGGTCGTCGCAATTGCACTCGCAAATAAGATGGCGCGCAGGTTATGGGCCATGTTGGTGAAACACGAAGATTACAGAGACCCGGCTATCGCCGCCGCGTAAGCGTTGCGATGGCCGGTACGTCGGGAATGTGAGGAGGTCTTTGAGTGTAAGGGCAAATGATCGGAAAGATCGGGTTCAGTAAAACCAGGAACTCACACCGGGATAATCAACCCGCCACTGTGATGTGGAACTGAACCGCGTATCTCCATACCGGCCAGCGGCGTCTGAAACGCCGCATAAACAGGCCTGACAGATGACCGCATCCGTTCACATTCCCAAACGCTCAAAAAACAACTTGCATTAAAGGGGGCCTCCACAGATGTGAGTTGTGGCAGGGATGGTGAAAGTTAGTTTCTGATCTCCCCGGCAGCTTCCATCCGACGGGTCGGCACGTTCCTGCAGTCTGCCCGCATCAAAAAATGCCGGATCCTGGTTCCGCATTGAGCATCGCCGCGCCAATGGTTCAGAAAATCACCCGCTTCGGAAAAACACACCCCAGTACTAATTTTTTGCTCTTCCACGTCCTTCAAAAGAAGCTCCGTCGCACGCCTATCCGGCGTCCCCCGTCCCCAATGCACGTGCCGGTCAAGCCAGCTATTTCGGGCCCGGCCACCTTCAGCCCGGTCATTGGATTAAGTAAGAGAACTCAACAAGTACCGCCCTTTCCCCTTCATGGAGTGAATGCCGTACTGCCAACGTGATGATGAATGAGGTCAGCCAGTGCAGCTCCGCATGCTCAAATGAGAAGATCAGGACAGACTGATGGGCTTTCCAGCAGGGAACATCCGCTGACCGGGTGCGGTAGGCCTACTGCGAGCAAACCTGTGCAAAATCCGTGCAAAGGGGTACGTGTAGTCTGGTTTTTCCGATTGTTTTAGAGGTGTTATCTGTTGGGTGCATGCCCCTTAGCAGGGGAGCGCCTTCGACCACTCGGCCACGTCTCCGCTGACCCGTATATGTTCCGCAAACCAGAGAAACAAGGCGTTTTTTCAAAAAACTTCCGGCCCCGGGAAAATGAGGATTTCAACCCATCCCCCGTGACATTTGCAGAACTGCACATGAGTCGCGTGCTAAATCCGCGAAGGTCATTGCCGCTGCTGTTCACGGCGTAATACCCGCGGATGGGATGATCAGAAATCCACCCAAGCTGTTTCGCAGTGCCTCCTTACGAGGCGCCTTTGAGAGCCACCTCTCCAAGGCGACAAATGCGGAGGAGGCAGCGGAGAAGTGCACATAACCCCGGGGACGTCGCTTTATCCCGGCTGATGGACGCAATTGGTGCCGCGGAAGCCCGGATGACACCTGATGTTCCGGGGTGCCTGAAAAACTGCCCTGCCGGGCAAGATGTTGCTTCCGGGTTTTTGCTGGTGATTGTATTGGGGCATGATGCTGTTGCAACGAAAGACTCTGATGGATGGACAAGTTCAGCCTTGATGCGACCGACATCCGCATTCTCAGCGCAGTCCAGAAGCATGGCCAGCTGAGCAAGACCAAGCTGGCAGAAATCGTCAACTTGTCAGCGACCCCCTGCTGGGCCCGTCTGGCCAGGCTCAAGGCGTCCGGTTTGATCCGCGGTTATCACGCCGACATTGCGCTCGACCGCGTCTGCGATTTCACCCAAGTGGTGGTGACGGTCTCGCTCACCCATCACCGCAAAGCCGACTTTGACCGCTTCGAGGCCCATATCCGGACCCTGGACGAGGTGACCGAATGCATCGCCACCGGCGGCGGCATGGATTATGTTCTCAAGGTTTTCACCCCCAGCCTGGCCGCCTTTCAGGATCTGATGGACAGCCTGCTGGCGGATGAGCTGGGGGTCGACCGCTACATGACCTACATCGTGACGCGCCATGTCAAATCCACGCAGCCGAATCTTGCCAGGCTGGCCGCCAGACCCGGCAAATGACGGGTTCCGCCTGAACGGTCTGCAAGCCTGCCTGACATCAGTCCGTCCGGTCTGTCCACGGCCTGTTTTCAGTCCGCTCCCAGCCCGCATCTGCGGGTAATTCTTCACCCGGTTGAAACAGTCCGCGGCCGGCCCGGCCGACGGTGCAAAGGGTGAAAAACATGATGCAATCAGACGGTTTCGGGTTCGGCACGCAGATCCGCAAATCCCCCTATTTCGACGCCACCGTCCGCTGGGGCGCCAAGGCATTTTCGGTGTACAACCACATGTACATCCCGCGCGATTTCGGCGATCCGGAGCAGAATTTCTGGAACCTGGTGAACGACGCGATCCTTTGCGATGTGGCGGTTGAACGCCAGGTGGAGATCACCGGCCCGGATGCGGCGAAGTTCGTGCAGATGCTGACCCCGCGCGACCTGTCGAAAATGGCGGTCGGACAGTGCAAATACGTGCTCATCACCAATGCCGACGGCGGCATCCTGAACGACCCGATCCTGCTGCGGCTGGCGGAAAACCACTTCTGGTTCTCGCTGGCCGACAGCGACATCCTGCTGTGGGCGCAGGGTGTGGCGGTGCATTCCGGCATGGACGTCACCATCTGCGAACCCGACGTGTCGCCGCTGCAGCTGCAGGGACCGAAGTCCGGTGAGATCATGCGGGCGCTGTTCGGCGACAGCATTATGGACCTGAAGTACTACTGGCTGCGCGAGGTGGTTCTGGACGGCATTCCGCTGATCGTGTCGCGCACCGGCTGGTCCAGCGAGCTGGGTTATGAGCTGTATCTGCAGGACGGATCGCGCGGCGATAAGCTGTGGGAAAAGATCATGGCCGCGGGCAAACCCTTCGGCCTGAAACCCGGCCACACCTCCTCGATCCGCCGCATTGAGGGCGGCATGCTATCCTATCACGCCGACGCCGATATAAGCACCAACCCGTTTGAGCTGGGCTTTGACCGTCTGGTGAACCTGGACATGGAGGCCGAGTTCATCGGAAAAGCTGCTCTGCGCCGTATCAAGGACGGAGGCGTCAGCCGCAAACAGGTTGGGCTGATCTTTGAGGGGGACCCGCTGTCCGGGCCCAACACCACCTTCTGGCCGGTCAGCAAAGATGGCGCTGCCATCGGCAAGGTCACATCCGCCGTCTACTCGCCGCGGCTGAAGCAGAATATCGCGCTGGCGATGGTTTCCGCGGAAGAGGCCGTCATCGGCGCAACCGTCGAAGTCATGGCCGCCACCGGCCCGGCCCGTGCCACCATCGTGGAACGGCCGTTCTATGACCCGAAAAAAACTCTCGCTGCGGCCTGAGTGCAGGCGGCGGAGACAATGAGGGATACCACGATGTCAGACCTTTCGATCCAGCTGCACTGGCAACGGGCCGAACCTGTGCTGCAATCCGGCCAGTATTCGAATGCCCACACGGTGCAGTACAACAACAGCTATGATGTCCAAGTGGACTCCGCCCCCGACTGGGGCGGAGATCCGGGCAACACCAACCCGGAACAGGCGCTGGCATCAGCTCTGTCCAGCTGCCACATGATGACCTTTCTGGCGCTGGCGGCCAAGGCCGGCTGGCCGGTGGCCACCTACCACGACTACGCCGAGGCGCATCTGGGAAAGAACCCCAAGGGGCAGATGTCAGTGACTCGCATCGACCTGCACCCGGTGGTGCGGTTCGACACCGGATTCTCCGTCAGCGGCAAGGAGCTGGAGGAGATGCAGGACCGCGCCCACCGCTACTGCTTCATCGCCAACACGCTGGCTGACAGCGTTGAAATCAACATCCGTTAAGCCTCGGAAAAGGAGATGTCCTGTGCAACAGCCTGATATTCTGCTGCGCGATCTGGATGACGCCGGCATCCTGCGCCTGACCTTGAACGATGCCGGTCGGCGCAATGCCCTGTCCGAGGCGATGCTGGCAGCGCTTGCCCAGGCCTTTGCGGAAGCCAGGGAAGACCCGCAGGTGCGCGTCGTTGTCCTGGCCGCAAACGGCCCTGCCTTTTGCGCAGGCCACGACCTGAAGGAGATGACCGCCGGGCGTGCGGCTGCGGACGGCGGGCGGGCCTATTTCGCCAAGGTGATGGCGATGTGCTCTGCCACTATGCAGGCCATCGTCAACTGCCCCAAGCCGGTGATTGCCGAGGTCACCGGGATCGCCACCGCGGCGGGCTGCCAGCTGGTGGCCAGCTGCGATCTCGCCCTCGCCGCGGACACCGCGCAGTTCAGCACGCCAGGGGTTCATATCGGCCTGTTCTGCTCAACGCCGATGGTCGCCCTGTCGCGAAATGTCTCCAATAAACACGCGATGGAAATGCTGCTGACCGGCGGCATGACCCCGGCCCGCCGGGCAGAGGAGATCGGCCTGGTAAACCGGGCCGTTCCGGCGGCAGAGCTGCGGGAGGCCACGATGGACATGGCCCGCAAGATCGCCTCCAAGTCGATGATGACCCTGGCAACCGGCAAACGCGCCTTCTATGCGCAGCGGGAGATGCCCTTGGCCGACGCCTATACCTATGCTTCCGGCGTGATGGTCGACAACATGCTGGCCCGTGACGCGCAGGAAGGCATCAGCGCCTTCCTCGAAAAACGCAGCCCCCAATGGCAGGATCATTAAGACCATGACGGAGAACCCGTACAACACCGGTCTTGACCGCACTCCCGCGAACTATCAGCCGCTGACGCCGCTGACCTTCCTCGAACGCGCCGCGAGCGTCTTTCCCGACCGTACAGCAATCGTGCACGGGTCCTTGCGGCGCAGCTATGCGGAGTTCTACGCGCGGTCGCGGCGGCTTGCCTCGGCCCTGGCCAAAAACGGGATCGGGCGCGGCGACACTGTGTCGGCGCTGCTGCCCAACACGCCGGCGATGCTGGAGTGCCACTACGGTGTGCCGATGTGCGGAGCGGTGCTGCATTCGATCAACACACGGCTGGATGCGGCTGTGATCGCGTTCCAGCTCGACCATGCGATGTCGAAGCTGGTGATCGTGGACCGGGAGTTCATGCCGCTGATGCTGGAGGCGCTGGCGCTTGCCGCGGTGTCACCGGTGCTGATCCAGTACGACGATGCGGAATATGACGGCGCGCAAACAGAATCGGAGGCCGCCGACTACGAGGTGTTCCTGACCCGCGGCAACCCGGAGTTCGCATGGGCCATGCCCGAGGACGAATGGGATGCGATCTCGATCAACTACACCTCCGGCACCACCGGCGACCCCAAGGGCGTGGTCTCGCACCACCGCGGCGCCTATCTGCTGGCGCAGGGCAATGCGCTGACCACCTCGATGCAGAAACACGCGGTGTATCTCTGGACTCTGCCGATGTTCCACTGCAACGGCTGGTGTTTCCCCTGGACACTGTCCGCGATCGCCGGCACCCATGTGTGCCTGCGGCAGGTGCGGGCGGAACCGATCTGGAACGCCCTGGCGGATGAGGGCGTGACCCACCTGTGCGGCGCGCCCATCGTGATGTCGCTGCTGATCTCGGCACCGCAAGAGACCAAACGCGATCTCGCCCGAACCGTGCAATTCTTCACCGCCGCCGCGCCACCGCCGGAAAGCCTGCTGGCAGACATGAAGGCCGCAGGCTTCGACGTGACCCATCTTTACGGGCTGACGGAAACCTACGGCCCTGCGGTGGTGAATGACTGGCACCACAGCTGGTCGGATCTGCCGCCCGCCGAACAGGCCGCGTTGAAGGCGCGCCAGGGCGTGCGCTACCTGCCGCTGGAGCAGTTGGACGTGCTGGACCCGGAAACGATGCAGCCGGTGCCGCGCGACGGCCAGACCATGGGCGAAGTGATGTTCCGCGGCAACGTGGTGATGAAGGGCTATTTCCGCAACCCCAAGGCCACAGAGGAAGCCTTTGCCGACGGCTGGTTCCACTCTGGCGATCTGGGCGTCATGCATCCTGACGGCTACATCCAGCTCAAGGACCGCTCCAAGGACATCATCATCTCCGGCGGCGAGAACATCTCCTCGATCGAGGTCGAAGAGGCGCTGTACTGCCACCCGGCTGTTGCGGTGGCGGCTGTGGTGGCAATGCCGCACGATAAATGGGGGGAAACCCCCTGCGCCTTTGTCGAGCTGGCCAATGGGCAGGAGGCTGACGCGGAGGTCTTGCGCAGCTGGTGCCGCACCCGTCTTGCCCCCTACAAGGTTCCGGGCAGGTTCGTGTTTACGGCGATACCCAGAACCTCAACCGGCAAGATCCAGAAATTCGCCCTGCGCGAGCAGGCAAGGGAGTTGACGTCCTAACGGGACAGGCACGTCCGGCGCCTGCTCCGGCCTGCCCGCATCCAGACCACCAGCCATATAAGCATCCGTTGCAAGAGACGGGGATTTGTACAGCGCACCCTTGGCGGGCCGCTCAACGATCAGCAATTCAGTGCCAGGGCCGAACGGCCCAGTACGGCTCTTCCCTGGTGTTTCAGGCGGGAAAGGCGCCCGGAACGTCCTTGGCCTTCACCAGACTGCGTCCTTCGCAAAGGACCGTGCCATCCGGCGCGGTGCAACTGGCCCAAAGATCCACAAGTTGTTTCTCCGGCCGCAGCCGGGTGATTTCAACTTTGGCCTCCAGCGCAGTATTCAGCGGTGCGGGGGCTTTAAACGCCAGATCCTGTTTCAGATAGTTGGTGCCCGACCCCGGCAGCTCTACCCCAAGAAGATAAGAGAACAGGGCCGCGATCAGCGGCTCTGGCACGCTTTCCGCACTGGCACCGCTCAACGCCGCATAAGCCGCAAGGTCTTTCCGGGTGTAGCTGCGTGTGATCCGCGCCGATTGCCCTACAGTCAGCATGTGATCTCTGCCTCCCCGACTAAGCATTCCGCGCCATCCGACACCCGCGTGACCAGCATCTTCACGCGGCCCGGCGCTTCTTGCGCAATCCGCAAGCTAAGCTCCTCGCCCGCAAAAGCCGGGTTCGGGAACATCAGGCTCTGGCTGACCTGAGCAAGATCTTCGTCGTGCCGCTTGAGCATCCCCCAAAGCTTGGAATAGATCAGCATCCCGTGGCTCACCGTGCGTCCAAAGGCCGTGGAAGCACAGAACACGGGGTCCACATGGATCGCGTTGTCATCGCCGGAAACGTCCGCAAAAGCGTCGAACTCTGCTTGCGCCGGGGTCCAGTATTCCTGAAGGTCAATCATAGCTGAATGCCTCGCGCAGCTTGGGTTTGCATACTTTGCCGGCGGCCGTGCGGGGAAAATCTTCAACGATCCTCACATGTGCGGGCACCTTGTACCCGGCAAGCCGCTCCCGGCACCACGGGCGCAGGGTTTCCGGTGCAAGCGTGTGATCCGGCCGAAGCATCACGAAAGCCGCGCCTGCTTCGCCCCACTTTTCGTCCGGCACGCCCACAACCGCTGTTTCCAGAATGGCAGGGTGGGCATTCAGCACCCTCTCGACTTCGGCGGGGTAAACATTTTCGCCGCCCGAGATGAACATGTCCTTGATACGGTCGACGATAAAGTAATAGCCATCCGCGTCGCGCCGCGCGACATCGCCGGTGGCCAGCCAGCCGTCCCCGGCAAGTGTCTTCTCCGTCGCGTCCGGGTTGCCGAAATAGCCGGGTGTGACCCCTGGTCCGCGAACCTGCAGTTCACCCGCCCCTTCGGCACCATCCGCCACTCCGTCCAGGCGCACTTCGACAAGGCTCTGAGGTCTCCCGACGGATCCGATTTTCTGTGCCGCATGAGCTGGATCCATCAGGAAAACGGTCGGGCCGGTTTCGGTCATCCCCATGCCGTTCAGCACATTGGCACCCATCGCGCCAAAGAAGCGGATCAGCGGTTCGGGCAGAGGCGCCCCGCCGCAGCCGCAGCGGATCGAAGACCAATCCAAATCTTCGATGCCCGGCATCAGCGACAGGGCCTGGTAAACCGCCGGCACAGCGAAGAACTGATTGATCCGCCCGGATGCCAGCAGGCCCAGGACCGCTTCGGCCTCGAATTTCGGCAGAATGGTTGAGCTGCCGCCGGTCAGAAAAACCGGCAAAGTGTACAGATTGATACCTGCGGTGTGGAACAACGGCAAAAAGCAAACCGCCCTGTCCGTTGAAGCAATATCAATGGCCTGTCCGATATTGACGGTATTGGCCCAGACCATGCGCGCCGTTTGGATGACCGCCTTGGGCAAGCCGGTGGTGCCGGAGGTGAACAGCAGGTACCATGGACGCTCAGAGGGCACTGGAGCCTTCAGTGCCGGCCCCCCGTCTCTGATCCAGCCGGCAAGATCATCCTCTATTGTCAGGACCGGCGCGCCCATACCCGCCGCCGCTTCGCGGGCCGTGTCCAAAAACTCCGCGTCCGTCAGCATCAAGGAGATCCCGGCCTGAGCCAGGATTTCCACCAATTCCAGCGCCGGCTGCCGCCAGTTCAGCGGACACAGAATGACCCCGGTTTTCTGGCAGGCGAACAGTGAAATAAAGAACTCCACCCGGTTCTGGCAAATGATAGCGACGCGGTCGCCTTCAACCAGGCCCCGCGCCCTGAAGCCCGCCGCGACCGCATTCGCCGCATCATTTATCCGGGCAAAGCTCCAGCCGCGTCCGGTCGTGGTATCGTGAAAAGCCAATTCACCGGGCGTAATCTCTGCCCGTTTTGCGGCCATATCCGGGATTAAATCAAACATCACGCTTATCCGGTTGAGTGAAGAAAATCTGTCATGCGCAACAGGGTTTCCTGCCGCCCGATCAACTTGCGGAAGGCGGCTGTCTCCGCGTCCAGCCCCGCCCGGACAGCGGTCAGCCGCGGGCTGTTCCAAATTATCGACTTTGCTGCCAGCGCAGAGCCTGCGTCAATGCCCGCCAAGAGCGCCAGCGCCCGGGTTTCCGGATCTGCATCAACCGCCTGAACCAGTCCGAGGCGCTGTAATTCCGCTGCGTCGCGGCGGCAGTTTGCCATCAGCCAGCTCTGCGCCGGTCTGGCACCGATCAACTCAGGCAGCAGCGCGGTCCACCCGCCATCCGGGGCAAAGCCCATGACGCCGTAATAGGGTTGCACAAAGGCGCCCTGCTCAGCGGCGGCGATGTCGGATGCAAACAGAATACCAGCCGATCCGCCGGTTGCGGCCCCGCGCACCGCTGACGCAATCACCACGGGCATTGCGATTATCCGCATGATCAGGTTTTGCAGGACCGGGACCACTTCATCAGCGTAGCTCTCAGCGCGGCCATTCTGTGCCGCCTCGAAAAACCGGCGAACATCGCCCCCGGTTGAGAAGTTGCGACCGCCGGTGATCAGAGCCTTTCGGGCGCCGGATTGCTCCACTGTGTCGAACGCACGGTGCAAGTCCCGCAAAAGACCGGGTTCCAGCGCATTTGCGCGAGGAGCCTTCATCGTGATCCGGAAGCAAGGTTCGCCGTTTGGCAGAACTACCTCGTCGCAGGAGACTGATCCGCTCATGGCGCCAATCCGTTGCAAATGAACTTGTGGGCCTCGGCAACAACCCGTTCGATGTCAGCCTCGTCCTCCCAAAGAACGAACCGCTCACCCAGGGTCTTGGCGATTCCCATCAAAGCCCAGGCGCGCACCTCGGCGTCGCCCGGAGAAATCTCTCCGTTTCCGGCTGCTTGATCCAGCTGATCCGCGTATGCCTTGCCGAACTCGGTGTAATATTCGCGGTAGGCTTCCGGATCGACAAAGCGGGCTTCCTCGACAATGCGGTATTGCAAGGGGCGGTCGCGCACCACGGTCAGATAGGCCTCCAAACCTGCGCGCTCAGCCTCCAGCCGGTTTGCAGCCCCGGCGACCCGCTCTGCGGCCTGGGACCGGGTGGCGTGGCCCATGTCCTGAACCAGTTCCCGAAAGACTTCGTCCTTGCCCGAGAAATAGATGTAGAAGGTGCCCAGCGCGGTTTCGGCGGCTCGGGTAATGTCCGCGATGGAGGCTGCGGCAAAGCCCTTCTGGCCGATCACCTGTTCGGCTGCGGCCAGGATCTTGGCCCGGCGTTCCTGTCCGCGTTTGGTTTTGGGTTTGGCGGTTGTCGGCTTGGTCATCGGGTCACTTCTTGGTCTTGATTTGGTGTCGCGAGCCCTTCTGCCGCAACAAAGCGCCTGATGGCATCGCAAAAGGCCTCAGGCTCTTCCAGATGGGGCGAATGCCCTGAAAACGCGAAACTTTCCACCCGGGTGTGCTTGGCCTGCGACGCGATCCATTGCGCAGCTTCCTGGCTGTATAGCCTGCTCTGCGACCCAGAGCAGACAAGGTAGGGAACGGCGATCTTTGCGATCGTTTCCCGCTCATCCATGGCAACCAGATCGTCCCACAGCGGGCGCAGGCGTGCAGGATCTTGTGCCAGCAGCAGTTCAATTATGTCCTCGCGGCTTGGGACCGGATCGCTGGAGAGGGCGTACATATTGCGCGCGATACTGCTGGCCATGCGGGGCCACTCCGGTACGATTTTTCCAGAGGTTGCCAGAATGGCCTCGGCGCTTTGCCCGATCAGGCCCAGATCCCAATCCTCATCCGGCAGCATCCGGGGGCTCATGTCGATGGTGATCAGCGCGCGCAGTCCCGCCGTTCCATGCTTCGCCACATGGCGCCATGCGGCCCCTGCCCCCATGGACCAGCCGGCCAGGATGGGCCGGTCCAGACTCTCGATCCACTGCGTTGCAACGGCCGCGCAGGCGTCAAGGCTCGCCTCGTCTCCCAGCCGTCCGCCGTGCCCCGGCAGATCGGGGGCATAGCAGTCGAACTCTGGCCCCAGCCGCTCTGCCGTGTCGTTGAACTTTGCCCCGTTCATCGCCCAGCCATGGAGAAAGAGAACAGGAATTGTCATGACGCGCGCCGTTCGCGCAACCGGCCGACAATACCGGACGGGAAGAAATAGACACTGAGAATGAACAGGATGCCCAGCCACATCAGCCAGCGGTCCGGATCCAGCAGATCGGGGATCAGCGGCAGGGCGGCGGTTGACTCAGAGGCGCTGCCCATCAGGTTTTGCAGATAGGTTTGCGCCAGGATGAACAGGGTCGCCCCGATCACCGCGCCATACATCGTTCCCATGCCGCCGATCACGACCATCAAGAGGATGTCGAGCATGATCTCGAAGCTGAGCGTGGTATCTGGCCCGACATAGCGCAGCCAGATGGCAAAGAGGCTACCCGCCAGCGCAGCCGTAGCCGCCGACAGGCAGGTGGCAACGGTACGGTACCACACCACGCGGTATCCGATCGCCTCGGCCCGGAAATCATTCTCGCGGATCGCCTGCAGCACGCGGCCGAACGGCGAGTTCACGATGCGCAGAAGCAGCAGGAACAAGAGGAGCGAGGCGGTGAACACCAGATAGTAATTCAGGATCTTGCCGCTGACCCGTGTGCCTAGAAACTCGCCCATGCGGTTGGCCGAGGTCAGAACCCGCGGTATCTTGTAGGTCAGGCCGTCCTCGCCGCCGGTGATGGCAGAGAATTGCGACACAAGGACCGCGACAGCCGACGCCACGGCCAGCGTGATCATGGCAAAGAAGATCGCCCGCACCCGCAGGCTGAACAGGCCGATCAGCAGCGCCAAGACAACGGCTGCCAGCGCACCGGCGAACGATCCGGCCAGAAGGGCATCAAATCCGCGTCCCATATGCGTTGATGCAAGCGCGACCCCATAGGCGCCAAGGCCGAAAAACATCGTGTGAGCAAAGCTGACGATCCCCCCGTAGCCCAGCAGAAGGTCATAGCTTGCCACCAGCAGGATGAAGATGCAGATCCGTGCTGCTGTATCCAGCGGGCGCACGCCGTCAAAGATGAACGGCGCACCGGCCAGGCAGATCAGGATCACCAGCAGCACGGCGGTCAGAACAGCAGAGCGCGGCTTATCGCCGGAGAGCAGTTTAACGATCATCTTATTTCGCCTTCACGACTGGCAGCATGCCTTGCGGCCGCCACATCAGAATTGCGGTCATCAGCGCGATGTTCGACACCAGCGCCAGCTTCGGCTCCAGAAAGGCCACGTAGTTCTGCATCAGCCCAACCAGAAGCGCACCGATAAAGGCGCCTTCGACAGACCCCAGCCCGCCAATGATTGCGACGATGAAGACCAGGACCATCATCTTTTCGCCCATCCCGGCGGTGATGACCTCCTGATATAGGCCCCACATCACGCCGCCCAGCCCGGCCAAGGCGGACCCGGCGATGAAAACGCCGACGAACACAAGGCGCAGCCGGTAGCCGAGCGCTTCGACCATCGGCCCGTTCTCCACCCCGGCCCGCACGATCAGGCCGATCTTGGTGCGGCGCAGAACCATGCGCATGGCAATAAACAGGACCAGCCCGACACCCACGGCCAGAAGGCGGTATTTCTCCATCGCAGCCCCGGCAAAGGTGACAGCACCCTTCAGGGTTTCGGGGCGGTTGAAGAAGATCTCATCCGGGCCCCAGACCACATGGATCAGCTGTTCGATCACAATAAGGCCGCCAACGGTCACAAGGATCTGCTTGAGATGCGCGCCGTAAACAGGCTTGACGATAATCCGCTCAAATCCCCAGCCCAGTGCGCCGGTCACGGCCATAGCGGCCACCACAGCAAGAAAGACCGCGGACATGTTCAAAAGCAGCGATGCCGCCCCGGTCCACTCGCCCAGCGCAATGAGCACGGAAACCCCGACAAAGGCACCGACCGAAATAAAGGCCCCGTGTCCGAAGTTGATCACGTCCATCAGGCCGAAAACCAGGGTCAGCCCCGAAGCCATGATGAAGATCATCATTCCCATGGCCAAACCGGAGACAGTCAGTGTCAGCCAGGATGAGGGCACGCCTATGGCGAAAAAGCCGAGAACAACCAGTACCGGGACCAGCAATACCGGCAACGCGCCATCCAACCGCTCTGCCAGGCTGACGCTGGCAAAAGTCGGTCTATGATCAGGGGCTGCGGTCATCTTAGTGCGCCTCCATGCTGAGACCCATCAGGCGTTCCTGAAGGTCCTTGTTTTCTGCCAGCTCCGCCATCGGTCCCGTCCAGATCACCCGGCCGTCATCCATGACCGCGGCGCTATCGCCCAGCGCCCTGGCGACCGAAAAATTCTGCTCCACCAGCAAAATCGACGCTCCCTGCCCTTTCAGCTCCCGCAGCGCCTGGGCCATGGTCGAGACGATCGCCGGTGCAAGCCCCTTGGTTGGCTCATCAATCAGATACAGCTGGCGGTCTTCGGCCATGGCGCGGGCAATCGACAGCATTTGCTTCTGCCCGCCTGACAGGTTGCCCGCCTCGCTGTTCCAGAAGGTGCCCAAGGCCGGAAAGGCACCCAGCAGCCATTCCTTGCGTGCGCCATCCAGCGGCCCGGAGGTACAGCCCAGCACCATGTTCTCCTCCACCGTCAGGTCGCTGAAGATCCCCATGTCCTCCGGCACAAAGCCGATACCGCCCCTTGCGCGCGCTGACACGGGCAGACGGGTAATGTCCTGGCCGTCATACAGAATATTGCCTGACTTGGCGGCCCATTGACCCATGATGGTTTTCAGCGTCGTGGTCTTCCCAACGCCGTTCCGGCCCAGCAGCATGGTCACCTGGCCGCGCGGCACCTCAAGATCTACCCCTTGGAGGATATGATACTGCGCGATGTCGGTATGCACCGCTTGCAGCGACAGGATCGGGTCAGACATGATCCAGCTCCTTGCCCATATAGGCCTCCTGCACCACGGCTGAGGCCATGACCTCGGCAGGCGGGCCGTCGGCAGCCAGCGCGCCATTATGCAAAACGATGATGCGGTCGGCGAGGCTGCGGATCACGTCCAGCTTGTGCTCGACCAGCAGAACCGTGCGTTCCCGGTCCGCCTTGATTTCCGCAATCAGGTCCAGGATCACCGGCGCTTCATCGACGCTCATCCCCGCCGTCGGTTCGTCGAACATGTAAACCGTCGGATCCAGGCCGATCAGCAGCGCCACTTCCAGTTTGCGCTGATCGCCGTGCGGCAGCTCAGACACTAGCTGGTCTTTCTGCGTGTCCAGCCGCACCCGCTCCAGAATGGCCATTGCCGTCACGGTCAGTTCCGTGTGGCTGTCCGCCATCGAAAACAGCCCGAACCCTTTGTGCTGGCGCGACTGGATCACCAGGCGCACGTTTTCCAGCACCGTCAGGCTGGGAAACAGATTGGTGAGCTGAAACGCCCGCCCCAGCCCGCGGCGGCAGCGGCTGGCCACGCCAAGACGGGTGATGTCCTCGCCCATCAGCCTGACCGTGCCGGAGCTGGCCGGGATCTGGCCCGAAATCAGATTGAAATAGGTGGTCTTGCCCGCGCCGTTCGGCCCGACGATGGCAGTCAGCTCGCCCGCGTGAAAGCTGCAGGAGACCGCATCGACAGCCACATGGCCGCCAAAGCGCACGGTCAGCGCGTCCGTTTCAAGAAGTGTCTGGGTCATTGATCTCTATCCCTGCCCCGGGACGGCCGCAGCGGCCGCCCCGGAGGATGGGCGGGAAACATCCCGCAGCTTACTGGTTGCGGATCGGGATATTCATTTCATCCATGCCTATCTCACGCACAAGAACCGGCACGCCGTAGTCTTTGCCGTCCTGAATCTCGGTGCGGAAGTGATACATGGCCTGCATGGCCTGGTGGTCTTCGGCGCGGAACTGCATTGTGCCTTTCGGGGTTTCCCAGGCCATGCCTTTCATCGCCTCGATCAGCGCTTCTGTGTCCTCTGCGCCCCCCGCCTTCTTGATCGCTTCGACAATCGCAAGCCCGGACGCCATCCCGCCGGCAGTGAAGAAGTCCGGCGGGCTGTCAAACCGCTCGAAATGGGTTTTTACCAGCCATTCGTTCACCGGGTTCTGAGGGATTTCGTAATAGTAATAGGTCGCGCCTTCCATGCCCGGAAGCTCTTTGTAGGCCTTCAGCGCGGCCAAAATGTTGCCGCCGGTCGCGATCTCGATGCCAAAGCGCTCTGGCTCCATGGCATTGATCTTGCCCATCGGGTTTCCGCCGCCGGCCCAGATGATGAAGAGCTTCTTCTCGCCCTCAACCTCGCCCATCTTGGTGAAAATCCGCTCAGCCGCCGCCGTGAAATCGGTGGTGTCGGTCGGCACATACTCCTCGTGGGCGATCGAAGCACCTGTGGCTTCCAGCGCTTCTTTGAAGGCCGCCACACCATCACGGCCAAAGGCATAATCCTGCGCCAGGGTCGCAATGGTCACGCCCTCCCCGCCCAGCGCCACCGCATTCGCAATTGCGTCCTGCGAGGAGTTGCGGCCGGTGCGGAAAATGTAGGGGTTCCAATTCGCGCCGGTGATCGAGTCCGCAACTGCGGGTTCGACGATCAGAACGCGCTCATACTCTTCGGCAACCGGCAGCATGGCCAATGCCACCCCTGAACTTACCGGGCCAACAGCGATATGCGCGTCATCATCGCCGAAAGCTTCTTCCAGCTGGGCACGACCGATATCGGGCTTCAGCTGCGTGTCCTTCTCGATCACCACGATCTTCTCGCCGTCAATCTCCATGGTACCGCCGGTGGCGTATTCCAGCCCCAGCTGCAGGCCAATGTGCGACTGGGCCGCATAGGCCTCAAACGGGCCGGTTTTACCGTAAACATGGGCAATCCGGATTTCGGCAGAGGCTGCAGACGACATCAATGCACCGGCAACCGTCAACGCAAACAAGCGCAGCATGAGGGCTCCTCCCTGGTTTCTCCCTGGCAAATATGAAACATGAATCAACATTCATGTCAACGGAGCGATGCCCTGACCCGATTATTCAGGCCAACCGCGCTGGCCAGAAAATGGCGGATCGGCATGGCTGCGCACCGGCACAAGCCCGATGAGTTAGTTCTGACGCTGCCGCAGATTAAGGTGCTTGCCGGGCCAGCCGAGGCGGCTCAACCCATCGTGCCGATGGACCCAAGGCCAATGATACACTAACAATTCATTGAGCCTTTTCGATGTGGCTGTACACTCAGGACTGGTGCAATCCGCGGACTTCGGCCGCGCCGCTATGCGCCCGGCGCCGCCGGGCAAGGTCTGCTCGGACCACAGATGCGGACCAGGCCGGACCCGGAATGTCCGGCGGGTACCGTCAGCCCGGAGACGGGACAGACCATGCAGACCTGGTGCGCAGAGGCTATTTCAACGCCAGCGCTGCCGAAGGAAACGATAAGACGATGTAAGTGCCTGGAGAAAGGGAAGCTTGATGTACCGGATTCGCCTGTTCGCCATTCGTCACTCACGCAGCTTTGAGTGGATATACAAGCGGGTGGAGCAGGTCATGATCGCCCTGGACCCAGTCCTGAGAAAAATCGGCTACGACCGGGTCGAGCGCCCCATCGCTTTCGTCGAGAAATGCGTAAAGACAGTGCTTTTTGACTGCCAGATGTGCGGGCAGTGCGTGCTGTCCTCGACCGGCATGTCCTGCCCGATGAACTGCCCCAAGCAGCTGCGCAACGGCCCGTGCGGCGGGGTGCGGCCCGGCGGGTATTGTGAGGTCAAACCGGAAATGAAATGCGTTTGGGCGCTGGCCTGGGACGGTGCGTCGCGGATGAAGGGCGGCGCACAGATTGCAACTGTGCTGCCGCCGGTCGAACGCAACCTCGAAGGGTCGTCATCCTGGCTGCGGGTGAGCCGCGAGAAAGCAGCGCATCTGCGTGAAGCCCGGGAAAAACGCCGCACGGCCATCGCCGACGCCTTTCCCGGCGCCCGCAAAAATGAGCCCTCCGCCGCGCCGCTGGCGGAAGAACCCGCGCGCGCTCAGAAAGGGGCAAAGTGATGGACCACAGTTTGCCCCAGCCCTATTCACCGCCGCCCGAAGGCCACGTTTCGCACAGCCGGCTGGAACGGGTGCTGCGCTCCGGCCGCTTTGCCATCACGGCTGAGCTGAATCCGCCCGACAGCGCGGACCCTGCGGATGTCTATGACGCCGCGCGCCCGCTTGGGGAGGTTGCCGACGCCATAAATGCAACGGATGCCTCGGGCGCGAATTGCCATATGTCCTCCATAGGGATCAGCGCGCTGCTGACCCGGGCCGGGTATTCCCCTGTCTATCAGATCTCCTGCCGGGACCGGAACCGGATCGCCATTCAGGGCGATGTGCTGGGGGCAGCTGCCATGGGGGTCAGCAATGTTCTGTGCCTGACGGGTGATGGTGTCGGCGTCGGGGATCAGCCGGGTGCAAAACCGGTGTTCGATTTCGATTCGCTGTCGCTGCTGCGCACCATCAGGACCATGCGGGATGAGCGTAAATTCCTGTCCGGGCGCACCATCACCAACCCGCCGCTGCTGTTTCTGGGGGCGGCTGAGAACCCCTGCATTCCGCCCTATGAATGGCGCCCGGAACGGCTGGCCAAGAAAGTGGAGGCAGGGGCGGAATATATTCAGACCAATTACATCTACGACGTTCCCCTGTTCGAAAAGTTCATGGCACGGGTACGGGATTTGGGATTGGATAAGAAAGTGTACATTCTTGCCGGTGTTGGCCCGCTGGCCTCGGCGCGGGCGGCACGGTGGATGCGCTCGAATGTACCGGGGATCCACATTCCGGATGCGGTCATTGACCGTATGGAGAAGGCTGAAAAGCCCGGACAGGAAGGCAAGAAGATCTGCGTGGAGCTGATCCAGCAGATGCGTGACATAGCCGGTGTTTCCGGGGTGCATGTCATGGCGTACCGCAAGGAACATCAAGTCTCTGAAATTATCCAGGAATCCGGCGTATTAGCCTCCCGCAAGCGGGCATGAATGCCAGTCCGCAGAAGCCTTCAGAACGGTCATTGCTGACATCGCCAAGCGACATCCAGACTTGGAAGCAGGAGTCATCGCCATTCTCCACTCCCCCGCTTGGCGGGACGATCCCCATTCCGGCCTTTACTGCTTCCTGCGGTATCTCAGCGTAGCGGAGTTTTCCTGGCCGGGATGCATAGACATCGCGCCGGGTGGCGACTGAGGCCGGACTTCTGCTACCTGCTTGACGCGGGCGAGTGGGAAACAGCAGCTGCCTCAAGAAAGCGCCGGAGATTCGAGAGTACCCGACGTTCCACTCCCACCATACCCTGAACACGCAAGAGGGACTGGCTGCATGATGCGTAACTATTCGTGCCTGCGACGGGATCTGCCAAGTTTCGGCCCGGCGGGCGTAGAAGTCCAGGGATTCCGGTTCCGCCGCGTGGGATCGAAGGGGATGATGCGCCGCGCTCACCACCCGTTCCGTCGTATCGCTCCAATGGCGACGGCAAGAAACGCGAGTGCAAACAAGACGTACAATGCGACCATTGCCCATCCTGATGCGTTCGCCCCTGAGAATTGCCCACTAACGGCGATGGCGGCATTCAAGGTGTTCATCACGACCAGAATGCTCACCAAGGGAACCGGCATTCCGTCGCCGCATCTGTTCCGCAAAAGCCAGAGAAGCGCGCCGGTGCCAGCCACGGCGACGCCCCAGAACTGGTAGATCACGATACCCATCGGCGGAACGACGACTCCAAAGGACCGAAGCATCAACGCGGGCGCAAGAATGCAAGCCAACCCACCGGCTATATTGAGAGTTGCGAACGCGGTCAGCAGAAGCCGGGACGGCATGTTCTAGCCTGGGCGATCGAGAAACTGATGAACTGCCTCGATAGCATGGGTCGCGTAGATCATACCGGGGCCGCCCCCCATCAGCACCGCGACGCCAATTGCGTCCTCCAGTTCTTCCCGGGTCGCGCCCGCCTCGATCGCGTCGTGCACGTGATGGGCAATACAATCGTCGCAGCGCACAACGATACTGATCGCAAGCGCCATGAGTTCCTTAGTTTTATGGTCAAGTGGTCCACCGGCCATTCCCGCGACGTGCAGGCCGTTAAACGCCGTCATGACCCCGGGCTGCGCCTTTCCGAGGCGCAGCGCATTCGGCTGTACGACACAGTACTTGGCGGGAAAGTCAGTATTGCCATTGCCTGCCGCAGCCATGGTCTCACCTCCCTCTCATGACGCTGTTTCGAGGACGTCGGACAGTGCGTTGAGATAGGCGCGCCGCTCGTCTGCGGACAGGCCCTTGGAACCTTCATCCACAAGCGCTTCTACTATTGCCTCTGCTGAATTGCGGCGCTGTGCAGGTTCCATGCGTGGCATCATCTTGGGCATCATGTCTGTCATCATCTTCTGCTTTTCCTCCGGTGAGATGCCGGCAAAGAACGTCTCCATCATGCTGTCCATCATGGCCTCTTTGTCTTCCTTGCTCATCCGGCCCATCATCAGACCCATCATCTGTTCCATCACACTCATCAGAGTATCCTCTCACTTAATCGTTGCGGGCGGCATCGCTCACCGACGTGTCGACTGACTCTTTTCTCCCCAGTCGGGACCATTGAACTGACCGCTTTTCGGAGTCTTCGGGAGCGGGTGCCAATCGAGGGTGACGGTCGCCGACGGCCCAAGCGCAGTGGTTGCGTTTGTGATCGTCTTGACCTCCATGCCCTGAAAAACCTTGCAGTCGGTCCCTCTGAGCGCATCGGCCGCTGTGTATGTCGCCGAGTCGCATCCCAGAACCAGCACCGCACCGAAGCCCTGCGCCCGCTTCAAGATCCGAGCGCGTTGCCGCGCGGTCCAAAGACACATCATCGGGACGGGCAAGCGAAGGGTGAAAGCTTCCGAGCGGACGCCATGACCGGCCAGCGCCTCTCTGATCGAGGCGATGTAGTCCTCGAAAGCCGGGGTTTTAAGCCCATGCTTCAGCGGTTGCAGGAACGGGCTTTTTTGTTGGATCGAGACGCACATCGGCGGGCAGATCGGACAGGATACGATCAGGACGGACCGAAATTCCTTCAGATCGTCGATCACCTCCGCAGGTTCCAAAAAGATCGGCATGGCTCTGCCTCCGGACAGGCTTTGACACCCCTAGGAGATTACCCGACATCGAAAGTCTTCCAATGACCGTGATCAATCGGGGCCGATAACCCTCGTGAGCTGACATCCATAACATGGCACACACGAGCTGTAGGGAATTCTGTGCAATGCTCTTCGATGAACCTGAACCTCATGGCTTTTGTCTCGCGAAGAAGGCTGTGGCCTTCTTTTAGGGTGTCCCTCTCCTCCTTGAGAATGCGGGTCTCCCGTCGAAGCCGCTCGTTCTCACGGGCAAAGTCCAGGTCTTTCTCCGGCACCGCTTCCGTATCGCCCTTCTCGTGCATGTAAACATGCACTGCCGGGCAGCGGATGCGCCGTGATCCACTTGTTCAGCGTCGATACGCCAACGCCCAGATCAGACGCCACCTGATTGCGTGTCAGTCCGCTGGTCAGCGCGACCCGCACCGCAACAGCGCGCAATTCGTCCGCACGTTTCGTTCCCGTAGCTCGTCTCCTTGGGTGCAATAAGTGCTATCAAAGGAGCGGCAGCAAACCGCGACAGGCCAAGGCATTTGATGCGCCGGACCAAAGTCGCACACATCAACCGCAAGACCGGAAACCTGCGAGCGGTTCAGCTCTTGCCGGGCCGCACCAAGATGGACATCACCGTACGGTATCCCGGCGTTGAACTGGAAAACGCGTTGGCAATAGCTGAGGTGCTCGAGATCTGACCCAAACCGGCCGTTCTGCATGGACGGACCGACCCGGACTCTCGCTGTCAAGAACGGCACTGCGGTCCAGCGCCTCCAGACTGAACATTCGCCACGAGCGAGAAATCAACAGTTTGTTCGCGCTCATAGATCGGCAGGCTGCCGATCGTTTCTTGAGGTTCAGTATGTGTCTGCAAAGAATACTGGCCGGATCGTCCGCACTGTGATCGCCCCGATGCCGGAGAGGACAAGCACGAGAACGAATAGCCAGCCCAGGAACGGGATCAGCCCGATAAGCCCCGCCGTGAGTGCGCCGACGCCCGCCGCCAGCGCCCGTTCTGCAATGCTGTCCGGATCGGGACGGCCGAAGGCGAGGAGAAGGCCAACGCCGAACGCATAGGCGGCGACCACGTACCCGGCAAAGCCGGCGGCAATCGCCAGAACCACCAATGCCGGGGTCATCAACAGGCCGATAATGGTCAGCGCGAAAAGGACACCTGCACCGATGATGGCCGACTGAGCCATGAAGCCAATCCACAACGTGTGGAATGGCCGCGCCAAGACCTGCCGCCGCATTTCGGCGAGGCGTTCAGGCACCAGCGCTGCAACAAGCGCGGCCAGTGCCGCAACCACGACCACCCCCATAAGGAACTTTACAATCACGCGGCCCCAACTCGGCGGCTTTGGCCCGTCCCAATCCTCGATTTCACGCCGCTCGACACGACCGGCCGGCACGACCCGCTCCGGAATATCCGTTTCGCCCGGCTCTTCTTCAAAGACGATGAGTCTCCCACCAATCGAAGCTGTTTCACCCCAGGCCACCCGCTTGGCTGCGAGACTGACATCGCCGGAGACGACGGCATCAAAAGCAATTACTTCACCGGCGATCATCGCGGTGCCCCCGATCGCGCCGCCAAGGCGAAGTTCGGATCCGGCCACCCGCAAGTCACCGCCAACGCCGGCCACGGAGACACTTCGGCCGGCCAGGGTCGCATCACCAACGACGTCGCCCCGCAAGGCGATCTCCTCGCCCGCGGCGTAGGCATCGCCTCCAATCCCGCCGTCCATGGTTACCTCGCGGCCGGCAAGATGGGCCGATCCTGTGATGGCCGTCTTTCCAACGACCCGCTCGCCAGCCATGAACAGATCGTCGGACCCGGCTGCGTCGTGTGTCACCGACCGCCCTGCAAGAAATGCGTCGCCGCCGAAGATGAAGGCACGCGATTCATCCTGCGCGCAGACCGGCATCGCCGACAGGAACGCAATGAGAATGATAAGAAACCTTGCCATTGCTCGCTTTCGAATTCCAACGCCATCAGGATACCCGCGTTACAAGACGCCGCATTGCGCCAAATCAATGGAAGCGGATCGCGTCGTGTCTGCTACGCGGACAGTCGGAACTATCCGACCCGCGGGATCGTATTCGCCGCCGGGCTGCTCAACTTCAAGGTGATGACCATACTGCAATGCGGTTGCCTTGTGGAGGGTTATCGCTTGGCTCCGGAAGAGAAACTGGCCAAGAGCTGTCTGCCAGCTATGGACCTGTCACAGTTTCGAAGCAGCCAGCTTCCCAGCGCTTTTTTCGCGCAAACCAGGGTGAATGCCTATCACGAGGATGCTCCGAAAACCTAGGTCAAGGCTGGCGTTACCTAGCAAGCCGCGCGCCGGTAGACAAAAGTAGTTTCAGAATTGCTCCTGCCTGTTTCTAGAAGCTCAACCACAGTCTGGTGCCGCGGTGATTTCCGGCACACTGGATCGGTTGCCCCTGCGTCTCCGGCAAGAGCCAGCGCCTGGCAACGGCAGCCACCGAAATCGGTCTCCTTGCGGTCGCAGCTGCGGCACGGCTGCGGCATCCAATCGGTGCCGCGGTAGGCATTGAACGCCGCGCCTTCGTACCAGATCGCCGCCAGCGGTTTGCTGCGGACATTGTCGAAGTCCAAATGCGGGATGGTCTGGGCCGCATGGCAGGGCAGCACAGTACCGTCCGGCGCGATATTCAGCCCGGCTGTGCCCCAGCCCCCCATGCAGGCCTTGGGGTAATCCGCGTAGTAGTCGGGTGGCACGAAATCAAAGGCCAGCACCCCGCGCAGCCGCTGTTCCGCCTCGGCGACGATGCGCTTGGCCGCCTCTGTCTGCGCGCGGGTGGGTAAAAGCTGCGCCCGGTTGCGGGACGCCCACCCGTGGAACTGCACGCAGGCGACCTCAAGCCTGCGCGCGCCCATTTCGACAGCCATTTCTATGGTGCGTTCCAGATCATCCAGATTGTGCCGGTGCATCACGGCGTTCAGTGTCAGGGGAATTCCCCTGGCCTTGATCTCCGCCGCGATTTGCATCTTGCGGTAAAACCCGCCTTTGTAGCCGCCGATCCAATCCGCAAGCTCCGCATTCGTGCCCTGCAGCGACAGCTGGATATGGTCCAGCCCAGCCGCCTCCAGCGCATCCAGACGCTTGGGAGTCAGTCCAATGCCGCTGGTGATCAGGTTGGTATAGAGCCCGCAGCCCTGTGCCGCCGCGGTGAGGTCCGCCAGATCGGGGCGCGCAGCGGGCTCGCCGCCGGACAGGTGCAATTGCAGGACGCCCAGCTCCGCGGCCTGGCGGAAGGCCTCCGCCCATTCGCCGGTTGTCATCTCCGCCTCGCGGCCCAGCAGGTCCTGCGGGTTGGAGCAATAGGGGCAGGCCAGCGGACAGCGGTGCGTCAGCTCGGCCAGCATCGCGATGGGCGGCGGCACCGTCATGGGTGCACCGCCAGGTACATGCGGGCCCGCAGCCCGGCCAGAAAGCGCTGCACGTCGCCGGCGATCTGCTCCGCCGGGGCATCGTAGGCCGCCGCGAGACCGGCAACGATTTCCTTGAACGAAGCGCTGCTATCCACCCGCGACAGGATCGCCTCGCCTATGGCATCGAGCGCGATGGCCTTTTCCGGGCAGAGCAGCACCGTGCCGCCCCGCACGTTGTCCGTGATCATCCGCACCCCGCGCGGCAGATAGGGGCGGTCCGAGAGGGCAAGCCCCAGCGTCATGCCAGCCCCTCGCCCGGCTGCCAGGCGCCCGGCGGAATCCGTCCCGGCTCCACATAGGCCCCCCAGAGCGCATCCAGCTGCGCCCAAAGAACATTGGTTTTAAAGATCAGCGCCTCGCAGGCGGCGTCTTCCTTGTCCGGCGTGCCGGCGTTCTCCAGCACCCAGGCCAAGCCGAATTTCACGTCCTTCGGCGCCTCGGTCAGCCGCTTTCGGAAATATGAGAGGCTTGCGGCATTGGCGAAGTCGTAATGCTGCAGCAGGCCTTCGATCCGCCGTTCGTGAATAGAGGGCGCAAACAGTTCCGTCAGCGACGAGGCCACCGCCTGCAGCAGCGGCATGTCGCGGACGTAGCGGATATAAGCGTCGACAGCGAATTGAGTGGCCGGCAGCACGCCCCGGCCGGAGGCCACGTAGTCCGGATCGAGCCCGACCGCTTCGGCCAGCCGCAGCCAGCGGCGGATGCCGCCGCCTTCGCTGACGCCGCCGTCATGGTCTTCAATCCGGCTGCGCCAGGCCCGGCGCATGGCAGGATCGGTGCAGCGGGACAGAAAGGCCGCGTCCTTCATCGGGATCGCCGCCTGATAGGCCCAGCGGTTGATCACCCAGGCGCGGACCTCGTCGGGAGAACACTCCCCGCCGTGCAGCCTGTGGTGAAACGGGTGCTTGTCGTGGTAGCGCACCGCGCCGATGGCGCGCAAGCGGCCCTCAAGCGGCTCTCTGGCCGGCATTTCCCGGGGTTGGACATTCATAGCGCAATCTCCATTCCATCCGCTGCAATTGTCCATCCGGCGGCCAGAACCTCCGCGTGCTGGGCGCTGCCGGGCTGCCAGACAGGGTTGGTGTTGTTGATGTGAATGAACGTCTTGGCGGCGTCCACACTCCGCAAACCAGCAATGGATCCTTCGGGGCCGCTGATGGAGATATGCCCCATCCGCTGGCCGGTCTTGGTGCCGGTTCCGCTCTGGATCATCTCCTGATCGTGCCAGAGCGTGCCATCAAAGAAGATGTGGTCAGCGTCTGCCAAAATCTCCAGCAGCTCTGCGGAGACGCCGGAACAGCCGGGGATGTAATAGGCGGTTTTCGCACCGTCGCTCAGCCGGACGCCGACTGTTTGATCGCCCATCAGATCCGTCTGCACCTGCCTGTCTTCCATGAACAGCGGCACCTTGCCGGGCACCGCGAAGACTGTAGCCTGCAAGCCCGGCAGCAGCTCGAAGCCCTCGCTCAGCCGCACCGGATGACGGCCAACAGCTGCCGGAAGCGCGTTGAAGACCGGGTTGGCCTCCAGCACATCCAGCAGGCCGGCAGTGGCGAACAGGGTGAAAGGCGACTGTTCCCGCAAGGACAGAAGACCTGCGATGTGATCAATGTCACCATTGGTCAGAAGCACGGCGCGCAGCGGGCTGTGGCGCAGCGATTGCGGGTGCATGGACGGGCAGTTTTGCAACTGAACACGGATATCGGGAGAGGTGTTCAGAACCGCCCAGTTCTGCCCGTCCAGTGTCACGGCAAGCGAGGACTGGGTGGCGGAAGCGATCCTGCCGAGACGTGCGTCCCGGCAGTTCCGGCAACCGCAATTCCACTGCGGCAGGCCACCGCCCGCTGCTGCACCAAGAACCAGAAACCGCATGGCCGTTTTCCTGTCTTGCGATCAGAACAGATCGGGTTCGTATTCGCGGCCCTCGTCCTCGGACGGGGAGTACATGTTGATTTCCATGCCGCAGTTGATTTCTTTCAGTTTCGGGGCAGACCAGGCCATTTCATCCTCCTTTGCTGGCTTTAATCCCCTCAGCCTAGCTACCTGCCTCCGGCCCCGGTATTGGCCTTTGGTCGTAGGGGCAGTCTCAGACTTTGGTCCTATGGCACGGGGTGTTTGGGCCCGGCAGACTGCCAGCCATGCGCGTATCCCGGTTCATACTCTGTCTTCAGGCCTGGCTGTTTGCGGGTGGCGTGCTGGCGGCGTCGCCATTGCCCCGCGAGGAGATCAGCGCCCTGATCATGCCGCCATTTTCTTTGGGTGAGCCGGTGAACAGCAAGGGTGTCTATACCCTGCTCAACTCCGGCGGGGCGGAAGCGGGCTATGCCTTTGAAACCGAGCCGCTGGCCCCCCTGCCCGGGTTTTCCGGCGCGCCGGTCAACGTGCTGGTGCTGCTGGATCTGGACGGCACCTTTCTGGATGTCCGGCTGATCAGCCATAACGAGCCGGTCTTTGTTTCCGGGCTTGGCCCGGCCCCGTTCCACAGGTTCTTCGAGCAGTATCCCGGCCTGTCGGTCTTCTCGGCGATCACCGTCGGCACTCCTTACGGTGAGACGGGTTCCGGCTCATCTCTTGTCTACCTCGACGGAGTGAGTAAGGCGACCGCGTCGGTGCGGATCGCGCATGACTCGGTGATGGCCGCCGCGCTGGCGGTGGCGCGCGAGAAGATGCACGGTGTTGTTACAGCGCCCCCGGCCTGGCCGGACCCGGACCACAATGAGCCGCTGGACTGGGCGGCGCTGGTCGATCAGTGGCTGGCCACCCGAGCCACCGTCTCCAATGCGGAGGTTGACGCGGCCTTTGCCGGCACCCTTTGGGCCGATGACGATCCGGAGGCGCAACAGCATCCCGAAGCGCCCTATCTGGATCTATGGATCATCGACGTCGGCCCGCCGTCGATCGCGCAGGCAGTTTTGTCGCGCGAGGGTTACAGCGAGTTGCAGGATTTCCTGGCGATCTCCCCTGATGATGAGCCGCTCTTGCTGATCGAGACCGGCCGCCATGGGCTGGTCAGCCCGGAGTTCATCCGCAACACCGCCCCGGACCGGGTGTTTGCCACGCAAAACGGCCTTCCGGTGGCACTGCGGGACAGCGATCTGCTGGTGGAGCTATCGCCGGACCTGCCCCAGCCTCTGCACGACGGCACGGCGATGATCCTGCGGGCCGACCGCCGCCTCGGCTTTGACCCGGCGCAGGAGTGGACCCTGCACGCCCAGGCGGTGCGCGAGCACGGCATGTTCCAGCCCGAGACCGGCACCGTGGAATTTCCGGTCACGCACCAGACCCCCGAACGCTTCTTCCTGCGGGACGCGGCCCCGGCGCCTGTGCCGCCCTGGCTCGAGGCACTGCGCAGCCGCCGCACGGATCTGATCCTTCTGACGCTGCTGCTGAGCGCGCTGACCGCCGCCCTGCTGCTGGCCCAGAGCCGGATCGCCGCCCGCAAGGTGCTGACACCTCTGCGGCTGTCGGTGCTGGCGGTTGTCACCCTGTTCATCGGCTGGTGGGGCCAGGGCCAGCTGTCCATCGTCACCGTGCTGGGCGTGCTGCGCACGGCGGTTGGGGGCAGCAGCTTTGCCTTTCTCGCCTATGACCCGTTTTCGCTGCTGCTTTGGGGCTTTGCCATCCTCGGGCTTGTCCTGTGGGGACGTGCCCTGTTCTGCGGCTGGCTGTGCCCGTTCGGCGCGCTGCAGGAGTTCGCGCACCATCTGGGCCGCAAGCTGGGTCTGCCGCAAACAGCGCTTCCGCCAGCCTGGGACGGGCGGCTCCGGTATCTAAAATACGGGGTGCTGGCCGGGCTGGTTTCGCTGGTGTTCGTGGCGCCGGAGCATGTGGACACCGCGGCGGAGGTTGAGCCCTTCAAGACCGCGATCACCACCTATTTCCTGCGCGAGTGGTATTTCACTGCATATGCCGTCTTCTGGCTGGCGGCAGCACTGATGTTTTTCAAGCCCTTCTGCCGCTACCTGTGCCCGCTGGGCGCGGCGATGGCGGCGGGCGGGCTGCTGCGGCGGCGCAACTGGATCGCCCGGCGGGCCGCCTGCGGCAGCCCCTGCCAGCTGTGCCGGGTGAAATGCGTCTATGGCGCGATCGAAACATCCGGCGCGGTCCGCTATGACGAATGCTTCGGCTGTCTCGACTGTGTGTCGATCCACGACGATGCGGCCCGCTGCGTGCCGCTGATCCTGGCAGCGCGCAAGAAACAACAGCTGGAGGCTGCGGAATGAGCGCCAAACTGTCCCGCCGCCGGTTCCTGGCCATCTCTGCCGCCGCCCTTGGTGCCACGGCCCCGGCGCTACAAGCAGCACCTGTAACCTGGCGGGGATTTGCCTTGGGCGCCGAGGCGCGTCTGACCATTCACGCGCCGCCGCTGCTGGCAGACCAAGCGATAGCGGCCGTGCTATCACAGCTGAGGCAGGCCGAACAGCTGTTCAGCCTCTACGATCCGGCCTCCGCATTGTCCCAGCTGAACCGGACCGGGGTTCTGAGGAACCCGCCGCCGCGGTTTCTGGATCTGGCCCGGCTCTGCACCCGGATGCACGCGGCAACGGCTGGGGTCTTCGACCCTTCGGTCCAGCCGCTCTGGCAGGCCGCCGCGCGCAGTGAGGGCATCAGAAAGGCCGCCCGCCTCGCAGGCTGGCACAAGGTGTCCGTGACAGAACAGACAATCCGGCTGGCGCAAGGACAGGCGCTGACATTCAACGGCATTGCCCAGGGCTATGCCACCGACATGGTCCGCGCCGCGCTAGGCCGCATGGGGCTGGAGCGGGTTTTGGTCAATGCCGGGGAGTTTGCCGCCCTCGGCGGTCCGTTCCGCATCGGGTTGGCCGATCCGGAGCACGGCATCTTCGCCGCCTGCAGCCTGAAAAACAGGGCCGTGGCAACCTCGAGCCCCGGCGCCTTGCAGTTGCACGGTGCGGCGCACATCCTGCACCCCGCGTTTGACCGGCGGCCGAAATGGGTCACCGTCAGCACCGAGGCCGCAAGCGCCGCGCTGGCGGATGCGGCCTCCACCGCCTTCTGCCTGATGAGCGAAGGTGAAATCACCGCTGCGCTGGCGCGCCTCCCTGCAGGCACCAATGCCACCCTGCTGGCGCAGGATGGCAGCGTGAAATTGCTGAGGTAAACTGGATCAGCGCAGCTCTGGCGGCCGGTGACTCAGGCCGTGGGCTGCAAAAATTGCGGCAATCCGGCCATCCTGCAGCCCGGCGGCAATCGCATCCTCCACCGCATAGGCCAGCGGGCGGTAGGAGAAATGCACCGCTATCCCGGCGGTCCATGTGCCTGCGGAGAAGCCGGGCAGCGGCGGCGTATGGACGGCAGTCTGTTCAGTCAGCCCGGCCTCCAGCTGCGCCAGCGGACCCATTGCGGCCTTGGTCTCTGCCCGATCCAAACCCGCCATTGCGTCCGCCGCCGTCGGGTAGCGGCGGATATTGCCGCTGAGCTGGCCGCCGGGAAAGGCCGAGAGGTAGAAATCGGCAATCGAGTCGTTTTCCACTGCGACGCTGTCGAAGCGGAAATAAGCCGGCACCGGCGGGTCTTCAGTATAGGCCTCCCGGCGGTAGGCAATCGCCACTTCCTCCACATGGTACTGGCCGGTGAACACCACCTGTTCGACCCGGCAGGCAAATTCGCTGTCATAGGGCACATGCAGCATGACATTGGCGACGCTGCCGCCCACGACCGGCCCCTTCCAGATCCAGTTGCGCAGGTCTGCGTCCAGATTTTCGCCCGCCGCGACCAGGGTGAAGCGGGCCTCGACCCCTAGCTCCGCGGCAATCAGCCGGGCGAGGTCGATATCGGCGCCTTGGATGCGGCCCGCCTCCTCGTAAGACCAAGGGGGAAATTCCTCATAGGCCGCGAAGGTGATGAAGCCCCGCTCGATGATGGTTTCCAGGTCCTGCCCGACAATATCGCGTGAGGCGTTCTGCGGCTTGGGCTGCGGCACGTGATCCGCACAGCGGGCCTGCCCGGGCTGCGCCCAGCCGCAGGCCAGCGCAGCAATCGCAAGAAATCCGGCCAGCTGCTGTTTCATGTGCCGCAGCCCCCCTGCCTCAGTGCGCCGCCGAGAGGCCGACAGTCAGGACCTCCGCGGCCCCGGCAAAGTCCGGCTGCGCGCCGCCGATCAGGCTGGCAGCCCGGTAGGGCGCGCTGTCGGCCACCGGAGCGCCGGACCCGGTTTCGACCCCTTCCGCGATTTTTGAAAGCTCCGCCCGCAGCGCCGCCGCATCACCGCCGCCGCCGCTGGCCAAGGTTGTCAGCTCATCGCGGATCTCCAGCAGCCGGCCGGTGGCCTCATCCAGCGCGCCGTCATCAGGCCGGGTTTCCAGATAGGTGCGGATTGCCCAGGCGGCCTTCTGGCCCAGCAACTCCCCGAAAGCGGGCATCTTGGTGATGCCGTTCTGAGTATACCCGGTGCGGAATCGCTCGACAAACCACTCGTCGCCCATCTCCTCGGCCTCCAAGTAACGAAGGTCCGGGGCCAGCCCGCCAGAGACGCCGCCCAGCCCGTGGCAGCGGGCGCAGTTCTGATTGTAGCCGCTGCCGCCGATGTCGATCGCCGCCTGCCAGACCTCCGTCTCCTGGCCGCGATAGGGGTTTTCGGTCAGCCATTCCTCGCCCACTTCGGGCAGGGCATCGGTATTCACCGGCTGCGGCGCGACGTCTCCGTGGGCCTGCGCCGCCGTGGCAAGAGCCGCGAGCCCGAGGGCCGCAAGAGGCAATTTGAACATGAGTTCCTCCCGTAAGTTTGAGCTTGCCGCAAGCATAGCCAGCCCGACCCCTGCCCCGATACGCGACTTAAGTTGGAGAACAGCGCAGGCGGCCTACGACCTTGGTCCAATGGCCGCAGGGCTGCGGGCGGCAGTACGCTCGGCCCATGCAGCCAGAACAGGGTGCCCTGATGCGTTTTCTGATCACACTTCTGATAGCCCTTTTGCCCGCCGCCCTTGCCGCTGCCAACGGGGTTGAGGTGCCGGTCATCTACCTGAAACAGCAGGAGCGGCAGCCCCCCACCCTCTCCAATCTCGACCCGCCGCCCGCGGACCTGGGCGAAACCGGCGCCCGGCTGGGACTGGCGGACAACCGGACCACAGGCAGCTTCCTTGGCCACGACTACAGCCTGGAGACGGTGGCGGTGCCGCCGGGCGGCGATTTTGCCGCGGCGGCGCGGGCGGCTTTGAGCCGCAGCACGCTGCTGATACTGGATGCGCCCAAACCGGCGCTGCTGGCCGCCGCCGCCCTGCCGGAAGCACAGGATGCGCTGTTGTTCAACACTGCCAGCCCGGACACCGGCCTGCGCAGCGGCGACTGCCGCCGCAATCTGCTGCACACCCTGCCCTCGGACCTGATGCGCAGCGATGCGCTGATGCAGTTTGCGCTGTCCAAGCGCTGGACTGGTCTGGCGCTGATCTCCGGCGGCCACCCGCAGGATCAGGCGTTTGCCGCTGCCTTGCGCCAAAGCGCCGCCAAGTTCGGGCTAAAAATCACTGCCGAACGGACCTGGGACTATGGCGCCGACATGCGCCGCAACGCCGCCCAGGAGGTGCCGCTGATGTCGCAGGGGCTGGGCCGCCACGATCTGCTGCTGGTCGCCGATGAGCTGCAGGATTTCGCCCGCTACCTTCCTTATAACACTTGGCTGCCGCGGCCGGTTGCCGGCTCCGAAGGCCTGGTGCCGACCACATGGGCGCCGGTTGTCGAACAATGGGGCGCCGCGCAGCTGCAATCGCGGTTTCAGGACCTTGCCGGGCGCAAAATGCTGGCACGGGATTACGCCGCCTGGGCCGCGGTGCGCAGCATCGGAGAGGCTGTGACCCGCACCGGCTCAGCCGACGCGGGCGTCTTGCGCCAATACCTGCTGTCGGACGCGTTCGAGCTGGCCGGTTTCAAGGGCCGTCCGCTCAGCTACCGCAGCTGGAACGGCCAGCTGCGCCAGCCGATCCCGCTTGCCACTCCCCGCGCTCTGGCGGCGCAGGCGCCCTTGCCCGGCTTCCTGCACCAGCACAGTGAACTCGACACCCTGGGCCTTGATGAACCCGAAAGCCGCTGCGGAGCCTTCCAATGACATTTTCTGCTAAACCTCTTGCCGCGCTGGCCTTTCCGGCACTTCTGGCCGCCGCCACGCCTCTTGGCGCCGCGGAAATCTGGGTCACCAACGAGAAGGACGACACCATCAGCGTGATCGACATCGCCACGCTGGAGGTGGTCCGCACCATCGCAACAGGAGAGCGGCCGCGCGGCATCACCTTCTCCAAGGACTTCTCGCGGGTCTATGTCTGCGCCTCCGACAGCGACACGGTTCAGGTTCTGGACGCCGCTACCGGGGAAGTTCTGCACGAGCTGCCCTCCGGCGAGGATCCCGAGCAGTTCGTGCTGCATCCCAACGACCGGCATCTTTATATCGCCAACGAGGATGATGCCGTGACCACGGTGGTCGACACCGAAACCCGCAAGGTGGTCGCCCAGATTAATGTCGGGATCGAGCCAGAGGGCATGGCGGTCTCGCCTGATGGCAAGATCGCGATCACCACCTCCGAGACCACCAACATGGCGCATTGGATCGACACGGAGACGCAACAGCTGTTTGCCAACACGCTGGTTGATTCCCGCCCGCGCCACGCTGAATTCACTGCCGGCGGCAGCGCACTGTGGGTCTCGTCCGAGATCGGCGGCACTATCACGGTCTTTGACACCGCCACCCAAGCCGAGACTGGCAAGATCGCCTTTGAGGTCAAGGGGGTGCACCCTGACAGGGTGCAGCCGGTGGGCTTTGCCTTCACCGACGATGAAAGGACCGCCTTTGTGGCGCTGGGGCCGTCCAACCATGTGGCGGTGGTCAATGCTGAGACGCTGGAGGTGGAGGATTACATCCTGGTCGGCCGCCGGGTCTGGCACATGGCGTTTTCGCCAGACAAGTCGCTGCTATTCACCACCAACGGCGTTTCCGGCGATGTGACCGTGATCGACACCGCCCAGCGCCAAGCGCTGAAATCGATCAAGGTCGGCCGTTTTCCCTGGGGCGCGGCGCTGCGCCCCTGAGACCTGCCGCGCCCCGGCGGCGCGGCGCATCCTGACAGGAGGATCCAAGATGCTGAAACCCCGCCTTTTTGCCGCGGCGCTGTGCCTGGCGCTGCCCGCCGCCGCCCTGGCCGGTGACGATGATGATCCGGGCAAGGCCAGCCTCGGCCTCGCCGGGCTGCTGTCCGCCGCCAACAAGGAAGACCTGCCGCCGATTACCCTGTCGGCGGGGATGCCGCTGACCGATGCGCCGTGGCTGCTGAAATCCGGCACCTATTACGAGTTCGAAATCCAGGGCGACGGCAGTCAGGAGCTGGCCCTAACCGGCTCCGATTTCTTCCGCGCGGTGTGGATTGACGAGATTGTCGTGGAGGGCCTTGAGATCCGCCCGTTGGGGCTCGACAGCGTCGAGTTCGACGAGGCCGGCGAGATGGAGATCGGTTTTATCGCTCTGAAGCCCGGGAATTACCATCTCAAGGTGCCCGGCTCCACCGGCGACACCCAGCGGCTGGAGATCACCATCCAATGACCGGGCTGCGGGTGGAAAACCTGAGCTATACCTACGGCGCCCGGCAAGCTCTGGACAGGGTCGGCTTTCGGGTTGAGCCCGGCACTTTCTGCGCTCTGCTGGGCCCCAACGGGGCTGGCAAGTCGACGCTGTTTGCGCTGCTCACCCGGCTGTTCACCGCGCCGCAGGGAAAAATTGAGGTTGCCGGCCACGACATGGCACGCGCCCCGCGCAAGGCGCTGCGGCAGATGGGGGTGGTGTTTCAGCAGCCGACGCTGGACCTGGACCTGACGGTGCAGCGTAACCTCAGCTATTTCGCCGCGCTGCACGGGCTGCGCGGCGCCAGGGCGCAGGCCCGCATCGAGGCCGCGCTGGAGCGGCTGGAGATGCGCGGCCGGCTGGGCGAGCGGGTGCGCGACCTCAATGGCGGCCACCGCCGCCGGCTGGAGATCGCCCGCAGCCTGATCCACCATCCCAAGGTGCTGCTGCTGGACGAGCCGACGGTGGGGCTGGATGCGGCCACCCGGCACGCGATCACCGCCCATGTGCATGACCTGTCCCGGCACAAGGGGCTGACGGTCCTTTGGGCGACCCATCTGACTGACGAAGTCGAAGACGCCGACCAGTTGCTGATCCTGCACCGCGGCAAGCTGGCGCAAGACGGCACCGCCCGCCAGCTGCGCGGCGGCCTGGGGCTGGCCGATCATTTTCTCAGGCTGACGGGTCAAGCGGCATGACCGCCTGGCTGGCAGCCCTGACGGCCATCACCCAGCGCGACGCGCTGCGGTTCATCGGTCAGCGCGGCCGCTTTGTCGCGGCGCTGGTACGGCCGATGCTGTGGCTGGTTGTCTTTGCCGCAGGCTTCCGCGCCGCGCTTGGCCTGTCAATCACCCCGCCTTATGCCACCTACACCACCTACGAGGTCTATATAGTGCCGGGGCTGTGCGGCATGATCCTGCTGTTCAATGGCATGCAAAGCTCGTTGTCGATGGTCTATGACCGGGAGATGGGTTCGATGCGGCTGCTGTTGACCAGCCCGCTGCCGCGCTGGTGGCTGCTGGTCTGCCGCCTGCTTGCCAGCACCGCGATCTCAATCCTTCAGGTATATGTTTTCCTGGCGCTGGCGGCGATGTTCGGCATCCGCTTCAGCTGGGGCGGCTATGCCGCACTGCTGCCCGCCCTGATCCCGGCCGGGCTGATGCTGGGGGCGCTGGGGCTGGCGCTGTCCTCCGTGATCCGCCAGCTGGAGAACTTCGCCGGGGTGATGAATTTCGTGATCTTCCCGATGTTCTTTCTGTCCACCGCGCTCTACCCGCTGTGGAAGATGGCCGAAAGCTCGGCGCTGCTGCGTGACATTTGCGCCGTGAACCCCTTCAGCCAAGCGGTCGAGCTGATCCGCTTTGCGCTTTACCAGCAGCTGAACACTGCGGCGCTGGCCTGGGTGCTGCTGTCCGGGCTGGTCTGGCTGGGGCTGGCGGTCTGGGGTTACGACCCGGCGCGCGGGCTGATCCGCAAGGCTGCGAAACCGGGCTGAACCGCCCTCGCCCGCATCGCGGGCAATTACACCGCAAACCCGGGCTGCAAGGCGCCGGGTTCTGCCGCGTTGCGCCCTGCCCCTCCCGCCGCCCGCATACGACCATTGTGCAATACCGCTCTTTCGGTGCGCTTTGGATACTGTGGCAGGCCGGCAGCCCGCACCGGGCCGTGGCTGTTGAGGATCCAATGAAAGGGAGGAGCCCATGAACCGCTTCATCACGGCGGTCGCCGCAGGGACCATGATGGCGGGCGTCAGCCACGCCGGGGTCACCGAAGACGACCTCAAGAACGACCAGACGACCACCACGCAGGTGGTCACCAACGGGATGGGGCGGCACCTGCAGCGCTACAGCCCGCTGGACACTTTGAACAAGGACAACGTCGCAAACCTGGTGCCTGCCTGGGCCTTCAGCCTCGGCGGCGAGAAGCAGCGCGGCCAGGAAACCCAGCCGCTGATCTATGATGGCATCATGTATATCACTGGCTCCTACAGCCGGGTTTATGCCATCGACGTCGAGACCGGCCAGGAGATCTGGCAATACGACGCCCGGCTGCCCGAAGGCATCCTGCCCTGCTGCGATGTGGTGAACCGCGGCGGCGCTATCTATGGCGACACCTTCTTTTTCGGCACGCTGGACGCCCGCATCGTGGCGCTGGACCTGAAGACTGGTGACGTGAAATGGCGCAAAAAGGTGGCCGACTACAAGGCCGGCTATTCGATGACCGCGGCACCGCTGATCGTCAACGGGCTGGTGATCACCGGCAACTCCGGCGGCGAATTCGGCATCGTCGGCGAGGTGCAGGCGCGCGACGCTGAAACCGGCGAGCTGGTCTGGACCCGGCCGGTGATCGAGGGCCACATGGGCACCTTCAAGGGTGAGGACAGCACCATGACCGGCACCCTGAACGCCACCTGGCCGGGCGACATGTGGAAGACCGGCGGCGGCGCCACCTGGCTTGGCGGCTCCTATGATGCGGAGACAGATACGCTGGTCTTCGGCGCCGGCAACCCGGCGCCCTGGAACAGCCACCTGCGCAACGCGGGCACCCCGGTCGAGGGCAACGCGGGCGATAACCTTTACGCTGCCAGCCGCATCGGCATCGATCCTTCGAACGGCGAGATCAAGTGGCACTTCCAGACCACCCCGCGCGAGGGCTGGGATTATGACGGCGTGAACGAGGTGGTCGCCTACACCGACCGCAGCGGCAACAAGCGCTTTGCCACTGCCGACCGCAACGGCTTTTTCTATGTTCTGAACCGCGAGGACGGTAAATTCGTCAGCGCAACGCCCTTCGTCAAGGACATCACCTGGGCTGAGCGCATCGACGACACCGGCCGCCCGGTGTTCAACGAGGACAACCGCCCCGGCAACCCGGCGGACGCAGCCGATGGCAACAAGGGCGAGGTGATCTTTGCCTCGCCGTCGTTCCTGGGCGGCAAGAACTGGATGCCGATGGCGTTCTCGCAGAACACCGGCAACTTCTATGTGCCCTCGAACGAATGGGGCATGGACATCTGGAACGAGCCGATCAGCTACAAGAAGGGCGCCGCCTATCTGGGCGCGGGTTTCACAATCAAGCCGAACTACGAGGACCATATCGGCAGCCTCAAGGCGATCGACCCGGACACCGGCGAGATCAAGTGGGAATTCAAGAACGACGCACCGCTCTGGGCCGGGGTGATGACCACTGCGGGCGGCCTGGTGTTCACCGGCACCCCCGAGGGCCGCTTCATCGCCTTTGACGACGAAACCGGCGAGGAACTGTGGTCGTTCCAGACCGGCTCCGGCATTGTCGGCCAGCCGATCACCTGGGAACAGAACGGCGAGCAGTATGTCTCTGTCATTTCCGGCTGGGGCGGTGCGGTGCCGCTGTGGGGCGGCGAGGTGGCCAAGAAGGTCAACTACCTGAACCAGGGCGGCATGCTCTGGACCTTCCGCCTGCCCCGCCAACTGGCTCAGGCAGACTGATCCCGCACCGGTCAAAGGCACATTACACGAACTCAGGCGCGCCTCCTGCGGGGCGCGCCTGCCTTATGCGACTTTAGGCGTATACACCTGCAGCTGCCCGCTTGCTAAGCTGGCAGGAAAACAACAGCTCTGGTGCAGATATGCCAACACACACGGACACGCCGGCCACTCCGAGGTTCAATGCGGCGCTGCTGGTGGATGACCACCCGCTGTTCTGTGACGCCCTGGCGATGACCTTGCAGGCGGTGACCGCGATCAGCAGCATGCACACCGCGCCGGCCCTGCAGGCCGCGCTCGACATGATCGGCGGGGGTATCCGCATCGACCTGGTGGTGCTGGACCTGAACCTGCCGGACGTCAACGGATTGGACGGGCTGCTGCGCCTGCGCAAGGTGACGGACTGCCCGATCCTGGTCGTCTCCTCGATGGCCGACAACCGGATTGTCAGCTCCGTGATCCATGCCGGTGCCAACGGCTTCATTCCCAAGCACAGCCAGCGCGACGTGTTTCAGAAGGCGGTAGAGGCGATCAATCAGGGCAAGGTGTTCCTGCCCGACGGATACGTATTGCTGGAAGACAACGGCGGCAGCAGCAACGACGTGCTGCAACGGCTGTCGCAGCTGACCAATCAGCAGGCCCGGATCCTGCAGTTGATCTGCGAAGGCAAGCTGAACAAGCAGATCGCCTATGACCTGTCGATCGCCGAGACCACGGTCAAGGCGCATATCACAGCCATCATGCGCAAACTGGGGGTGCAAAGCCGCACCCAGGCGGTGCTGGCCGCCAAGCAGGCGAGTTTTGCAAACGTCTTGCAAGACACGCCGCCGTCCGCCTAGTCTGGCGGACGAAATTCGGGGAGGAGAAAGGCGATGGGCCCTGTCCATGGTCCGTCGGGTGCAACCATGACGAAACCGCAGGTTGTCCGGTCCGGCTCGGTTGACTGCCGGGCGGCGGACGCTGTCGAGCAACTGGCACAGGCGCTGAACCCGAATGGCCTATCGCTGGTGGTTCTGTTTCTGTCTCCGGACACCGACGTTGCGCGGCTGATCGACGAGGCCCAGCGCCGGTTTGCCCCGGCGCAGGTTGTCGGCTGCACCTCTGCAGGAGAAATTTCAGCAGCCGGCTATGTTGAGGGCGAGATCGTCGCCATCGGCTTTGCCCAGTCGCATTTCCAGACCCGCACCATCCTGATCGAAGACCTCGACAGCTTCGATCCGCACAGCGTGATCGAACGGATGATCCGCAACCGCAATCACATGGCGCAGAACACCGGGGACTGGGTCTCGGACTTCACCTTCCTGCTGGTTGATGGGCTCTCCACCAAGGAAGACACGCTGACCTCGCAATTGTCGGTCGGGCTGGGGCCGGTGGCCTTCTTCGGCGGCTCGGCGGGCGACGGCACCAACTTTGGCAAAACCTTTGTGCTGCATGGCGGCCAGGCTCATTCCAACGCCGCCATTCTGATCCAGATCCGCAGCCGCTGCCCGATCGAGGTGTTTAAAACTGACCACCTGATCCCCTCGGAAAAGCGCATGGTGGTGACCGGGGCTGACCCGGCCCGACGGGTGGTGCATGAAATCAATGCTGAACCCGCTGCCCGCGAATACGCCCGGGTGCTGGGCAAGGACCCGGAGCAGCTGACCGCCTTCACCTTTGCCGCGCACCCCGTCGCCGTGCAATTCGGCGACCAGCACCACGTGCGCGCCATCCAGCGCGTCGCCGACAATGACGAGCTTGTGTTCTTCTCCGCCATTGACGAGGGCGTGGTGCTGACCCTGGCAGAGCCGGAGGACATGGTGACCCACCTGGAGCGCGAGATGGCCGCCCTCAGCGCCAAGCGCCGCCCCGAGATCATCCTGGCCTGCGACTGCATCCTGCGGCGGCTGGAAGCGCAGCAAAAACAGGTCTCGCAGGACATTTCCCGCATCCTGCGCGACAACCGGGTGGTTGGCTTTTCGACCTATGGCGAGCAGATTAATTCAATGCATGTCAACCAGACCCTGACCGGAGTGGCGATCTACCTGCCGGACGAGGGCTGAGCAATGGTGCATGAGCTGATCGACCCCAGTGACCCGCCGGAACGGCAGAACCAGAAGCTTCTGAAAATCGTCGAAACCCTGATGCGCCGGGCCGAGCAAAGCTCGGATGCCTCCGGCGAGGCGTATGCCCAGTTCCAGCGCGCAGTGATGCTGGAGGAGGAGGTGCGCGTGCGCACCCGCGAGCTGGAGCACGCGCTGGACTTGCTCAATGAATCAAACGCCAGACTGGCGCTGGCAAATGCCGAAACCGAGGCCGCCCGCGCCAACCTGGCCAATGCGATTGAGACGGTGCAGGAAGGCTTTGCCCTGTTTGACGCACAGGATGTGCTCGTCATGTGCAACACCCGGTTTGGCAAGCACCTGGCCGATATCTACCACTTGCTGCGGCCGGGGCTGGAATTTGCCGACTATGTGAACCTGGTGGCGACCAGCGCTCATCTGGCGCTGCCAGAGGGGGAGACCGCCGCCGGCTGGGAAGCTTACCGGATCGCCCGCCACAAGGACGACCATGCGGTGTTCAACGTGATGATGGCCGGGAACAGCTGGCTGCAGGTCAGCGAGCACCGCACCTCCGACGGCGGCACCGTGATCCTGCAGACCGATATCACCGACATGATGCGGCTGGAGCGGCAGGAGCGCGAGCGGCTGCTGGACGATCAGTCGCGCGTCATCAAGGCAACGCTGGAGCATCTCGACCAGGGTGTCTGCATCTTCGATGCCCAAAACCGCCTGGTCGGCTGGAACCGCCGCGCCGGAGAGTTGCTGTCGATGCCCGCGGGCAAGTTCCAGCTGGGCATGTTTTTCGCGACCCTCTACCGCCAGGCCGCCGGCAGCATCCGCATCCTGGGCGGCACCCGGCTGGAGGAGATCGAGGCCTGGGTGGCCAGCAGCGCCAAGCGGGCACCCCTGTCATTCGAGATCGGAATGGGCCGCGACCGCATCCTCGCGGTCTTTGCGCAGCAAATGCCCGACAAGGGATTTGTCATCAGCTTTACCGATGTCACCGCCGAACGCGCCGCGGTCCGCACTATTTCGCAGGTCAACGAAACGCTGGAGCAGCGGGTGGCCGAACGGACGCTGGAGCTGGAGGACGCGCTGTCGGAGGCGGAGCGCGCCAATGCCTCCAAATCGCGGTTTGTCGCCGCCGCCAGCCACGACCTGCTGCAACCGCTGTCCGCCGCCAAGCTTTATGTCGGCTCGCTGGAGGATGATCTCCAGGATCCGGGCTTCAGGGACCGGGCGGCCAAGGCCGGCAACGCGCTTGTCGCGGTCGAGCGTATCCTCGGCGCCCTTCTGGACATCTCCAAGCTCGACTCCGGCCTGGCTGCGATTGACCGGACCGCCATCAGCCTGAGCGGCATGCTGGACCAGCTGAAGGACGAGCTGGAACCGGTTGCCCGGCTCAAAGGGCTGGAATTCCGGGTCGTGCGCAGCGGCGCGGTGGTGGAAAGCGACGCCGCTTACCTCCGCCGCATCCTGCAGAATCTCGCCTCCAACGCGGTGCGCTACACTGATAGCGGTAAGGTTCTGATCGGGGTGCGGCAACGCCGCAGCCGGGTGCTGCTGGAAGTCCGTGACACCGGCCCTGGCATCCCGACGGAGCATCAGGACAGGGTATTTCAGGAGTTTCAGCGGCTTAACGCCAAGGCCAGCCCGTCGGACGGCATGGGGCTGGGCCTCGCCATTGTTGAGCGGGCCTGTCGGCTGCTGAAACATCCGCTGAACCTCACCTCAGAGGTCGGGCGCGGCACCTGCTTTTCGGTGGAGCTGCCGCTGAGCACCGCAGCGCGCGCGCCGTCGCCGCTGCCCGCCCCCGGTAACGGCGCCGCGGTGCCGTTCAAAAACCGGATTGTGGTGCTGATCGAAAACGATGCCGGCCTCAGGGCGGCGCTGGAGAACACGCTCGACGGCTGGGGGCTGAACGTGCTGCCCTGCGCCAGCTGCGCCGAAGCAAGTTCGCTTCTGCAGGAAATCGACATCGGCCCGGACGCAATCATCGCCGATTACCAGCTGGACGACGGCGCGCTGGGAACCGATGCAATTGCTGCGCTCCGGGCGCAACACGGCCAAGTACCTGCCTGCCTGGTAACCGCCAACCGCTCACCGGACCTGGCGGCAGCCTGCGCAAGGCTGAACGCGGTGCTGCTGCACAAGCCGATTGACACCGGCGAGCTGCGCGGCTTCCTTGGGCGCGCGCTGACCTGAGCAAGGCGCGGTGCGCCTCAGCGCTGGCAGACGTCCGAGCGGGTCAGAAACCGCTTGCCGCTGCCGTTTTCCAGCGAGAACATTCCGCCAATGCCGTCGATGGCGTCGATCACCAGGCTGGTGTGCTGCCAGCGCGCATGCTGATCGGCATTCATGTAAAACGGCACCCCGCCGATCTCCCCAACCAGCACATCACTGCCGCCGATGATGTAATCGCCCTGCTGAAAGCACATCGGCGCGGACCCGTCGCAGCAGCCGCCGGACTGGTGAAACAGCAGATCCGCCCCGAACCGCGACTTCAGTTCGCCGATCAGGTCCAGCGCCGCCTCTGTTGCTGTCACGGTCATGCCGGTTGTTCCGGTCATTGCACTCTCCCCAGGCTGAATGGAAAAGCAAACGGTCCCGGAATTCCGGGACCGCCCGTCACGCGGTTGCTTAGAAGAACCCCAGCGCGTTGGGGCTGTAGCTCACCAGCAGGTTCTTGGTCTGGCGGTAGTGATCCAGCATCATCTTGTGGTTCTCCCGGCCGATGCCCGACTGCTTGTAGCCGCCGAAGGCCGCGTGCGCCGGATAGGCATGATAGCAGTTGGTCCAGACCCGGCCTGCCTGAATGCCGCGGCCAAAGCGGAAGGCGCGGTTGGTGTCGCGGGTCCACACCCCGGCGCCCAGGCCGTAAAGCGTGTCATTGGCGATTTCCAGCGCCTCGGCGTCGTCCTTAAAGGTGGTGACGGACAGCACCGGCCCGAAGATTTCCTCCTGGAAGATCCGCATCTTGTTGTGTCCCTTGAACACGGTCGGCTCGATGTAGTTGCCGCCCTCCAGCCCCTCCAGGGAGGAGACATTGCCGCCGGTCAGCAGCTCAGCGCCCTCATCCTTGCCCAGCTGCAGGTAGGAGGCGATCTTCTCCTTCTGCTCGGTCGAGGCTTGGGCGCCGATCATCGTGTCCATCGACAGCGGGTTGCCCTGCTTCACCGCCTTCACCCGTTCGATGGCCCGGCCCATGAAGTCGTCGTAGATCGACTCCTGGATCAGCGCCCGGCTGGGGCAGGTGCAGACCTCGCCCTGGTTCAGGGCAAACATGGTGAAGCCTTCCAGGCATTTGTCGAAATAGGCGTCATCGGCGGCCATCACATCCTTAAAGAAGATGTTCGGCGACTTGCCGCCCAGTTCCAGCGTCACCGGGATCAGGTTCTGGCTGGCATACTGCATGATCAACCGCCCGGTGGTAGTCTCGCCGGTAAAGGCGATCTTGGCGATCCGGCTGGACGACGCCAGAGGCTTGCCCGCCTCCAGCCCGAAACCATTGACGATGTTCAAGACACCCGCCGGCAGCACGTCGGCGATCAGCTCCGCCAGCACCATGATCGAGGCCGGGGTCTGCTCCGCCGGTTTCAGCACCACACAGTTGCCCGCCGCCAGCGCCGGCGCCAGCTTCCATACCGCCATCAGCAGCGGGAAGTTCCACGGGATGATCTGCCCCACCACGCCCAGCGGTTCCGGGGTGTGGTAGGCATAGGTGTCCGCGTCGATTTCGGAGATATGGCCTTCCTCGGCGCGGATGCAGCCCGCGAAATAGCGCCAGTGATCGACACACAGCGCCAGGTCGGCGGCGATCGACTCGCGGATCGGCTTGCCGTTGTCCAGCGTCTCCGCCGCGGCCAGAAGCTGGGTGTTCGCCTCCATGATATCGGCGATCTTCAGCAGCATGTTGGCGCGCTCGGTGGTCGAGGTCCTGCCCCAGGACGGAAACGCCGCATGGGCGGCATCCAGGGCCGCCTCGACATCCTCGGCGTTTGAGCGGGCGATTTCGCAAATCACATCGCCGGTGATCGGGGTTGTATTCTCGAAATACAGGCCCGAGCGGGGCTCAATGAATTCGCCATTGATAAAGTTGCCATAGCGGGGCTTGAACGGAAATTCGACGCCCAGATGCGCAGTGTCCAGTGCCGAATTGGCCAGCCCTTTCGTGTGGATGTTCATTCCATTCCTCCCAAGAATTGATCCAAGAAATGCAGCGGAACTGGCAGCCATGCACCTTCGATTGCAGGCACTCGATCCGGTGCTGCCTAAAGGCTTAACCCATCGGCAGAAGCCGCGGTATTCGACCAAAGTCCCTGCCGGCCGCTGAGTTGGGGAGGAAAACGCTGTGGGCGCAACCTGTTGTTTTGTAATGGCTGGCGCAGCTGTGCAAGATCCGGCCACCGTGATTTCAGGTTTATGTGGAAAGCCGCAGAGTTGGGCATGTAAAAACCGGCATGATTGCATTTGCCGGGAGCCTGACAATGAGCAGCATCTCTTAAGTGGTCCAAATTGAAAGTTGGTGCATGATAGGCCTGTGGTCCATCAAGACGATGGCTTCCGGAGCCGATGGTCGGCAGCCCAAGGCACTGGGAGGGCCGTTTGGTATTGTCGTGTTTTCTCCGGCCTTTGATGATGATCTGTGCTTCAAGCAGTGAGTAGAAGATTTCACGGTTCAGCAACTCGTCGCGGAACCGGGCGTTAAAGCTCTCAACATAGCCGTTCTCCCAAGGACTTCCTGGTTCAATGCAGGCCGTCTTGGCGCCGGCGGCCGCGATCCAATCCCGCACCGCCTGAGCGGCGAACTCAGACCCGCTGTCGCTTCGCACATATTTTGGGGTCCTCGCAGGATGAACAGGTCGGTCAGGGCGCCGATGACCTCGGTTAAGTTCAGCTTGCGCAGCACCCGGATCGCCAGGTGTTCTCGGCCTTCCCTTTCTTAAACAATACGTCGGACCAATCCAGACAGTGCATTTCAGGCCCAAAGACGGAGAAGTCCCCGAATGACACACCGAAGCCTCTGATATATATTAGGAATTAGCGTTGAACGCGGGAGCAGTAATTGCACACTGTTTCATTCAAGCCCGATAACTTACGGCTGCGTTGTCGGCCGCAATCCATTGCAAGTGCTGCTTTGGTATCTTCTTAAGTCCGTGTTGCTGCAGGTTTCTCGGACGCCACGCGCGACGTTTGAATGATGCGCGGCATTGCCTGGCGTCGGAGAAGCGCGCAAGCGGGAAATCGCGGTGTTGGAATTGGGCAGACCAGCTGGGTCTATGGGGATTTGAAGGGGTTGATTGCCTTGGTTATTGCTCTGCAGGTTGGCCCAAGCGCGCTCGTTGCAGGCAGCTTCGGTACGGATTCTGCGAGCTTTGATGGGCATGCGCCGCGTCTTGCGGGGGCCGACAACCTTCGCACCACTGCTATCCGGGTTGCAGGCATTCCGGCTTGGCCGCAAGCGGTAACGTGAGCAGCGGCAATTGGACTTCCGGTCTTTGGCGCGCGTGTCATGCAGCGGCCCTCGCTGCTCCTGGCGGCGCTCTGGGGTACCGTTCTGGCGCAATGGTTTCGGAGATGATCAACCGCCCGCCACAGCAGGGGCATGGCAGCGCGAGGACGCGGGCGGGTGCATCGGTGTCACCGGCCGTGCCGTCGTGCCCGAGATCCGGACCTGGCTGTCCGTTCCCGAGCAGTTCCCTGATCCTGGCGATATTGGCCGCACGGTTGCCATTCCCGAAGAAGCCGTAGTGGCGGATGCGATGCTGCCCCTTGGGCAGGACATGGATCAGGAAGCGCCGAATGAACTCGCCGGTCTTCAGGGTCATGGTGGTATGCCTCCCGGGACCGTTGACGCGGTAATCCTTGACCTTGAATGTCACGCTGTGTGCATCGAACCGGATCAGTCGGCTGTTTGAGATCGCGATCCTGTGCGTGTAGCGCGATAGGTACGCCAACACGGCTTTTGGCCCGGCGAACGGTTCCTTGGCATAGACGACCCAGTCGATCTTGCGCAGCGGTCGCAGGAAGGCGTTGAAGACCGCGCGATCGACGAGCTCGGCGTGATCGCCGAAGAACTGAAGCGTTCCGGCATCGTGCAGCCGGGCAAGTCCGTCCAGAATAAGCCGCCGGTACAGGCGGGACAGAACCCGGACGGACAAAAAGAAGTTCCTGCGGCAGTCGATCCACCGCGCCCCGTCCGCAGACAAGCCGCCGCCGGGCACGATCATGTGGACATGCGGGTGGTGCGTCATTGCTGAGCCCCAGGTGTGCAGCACGGACGTGATGCCGACCCGGGCGCCGAGGTGCTTGGGGTCGGCGGCGACCCGGATCACCGTATCCGCGCTCGCCCGCATAAGCAGGTTGTAGATCTCCCGCTTGTTGGTGCGCGCGATGTCGGCGATCGGCTTCGGTAGGGTGAAGACCAGATGGAAATACCGCACGGGCAGCAGTTCGGCCTCGCGCGCCGCCAGCCAGACCTTTGCCGCACCCGCCTGACATTTGGGACAATGGCGATTGCGGCAGGAATTATAGGCGATGTGTTCATGCCCGCAGTCTTCACACCGCGCGGCATGGCCGCCGAGCGCTGCCGTGCGGCAGCGCGTGATGGCGTGCATCACTTTCAACTGGTCGAGGCTGATATGGCCTGCATTGGCCGCCCGCCAGGCAGAACCATGGACCCGGAAGATATCCGCAACCTCCAGCTTCGGCCGGGACAACGCAGTCTATGAGGCGCCTTTCCTGCGCTTCGCCGCGGTCAGGCCGTCCAGCGGGCTCTCCACCGCCGAGATCATGCCGGTGGCAACGCTGGCATAGTGCGCCGTCGTGGTGAGTTTGGCATGCCCGAGCAGCGCCTGAATGATCCGGATATCCACGCCGCGTTCCAGCAGGTGCGTCGCGAAGCTGTGACGCAAGGTGTGCAGAGTGACCGGCTTGGTGATCCCGGCGGCCAGCACTGCCTGCTTGAACAGCCGCGAGATCTGTCTGGCCGAAAGATGCCGCCCGCAATAGCCGGGAAAGAGCGCGCGATCAGGCCCGGACACCCCCCTGTCGTTGACGGTCGGGCGTTCGGTCCACCAGACTCGCAACAGGCTCAGAATATCAACGGGCAGCATCACGTTGCGGTCCTTGCGTCCCTTCGACTGCACAATGCGGATAATGTTCTGTTCCCCGTCGATGTCGCCGACCTTCAGCCGGACGACCTCGCTTGCCCGCAGGCCGCATCCATAGGCGAGTGACAGCATAACACGCGCTTTCAGGCCGGGGGCCATGGCGAGAATGCGCCTGACCTCGTTGCGGCTCAGCACGAGGGGAACCTTCACGGGCTTTTTGAGGTGGAACACTTCGGCCGCAAGGTCATGCCGGCGCAGGGTGACCCGGAACAGGAACTTCAGCCCGGTCATGGTCTGGTTGCGGGTGCAGATACTGGTCCCGCTCTCGATCAGATGCAGCTGGAAATGCTTCACGTCATCCGGTGAAGCTGTCTCCGGAGATCGCCCGAGCCAGGAGGCAAACCGCTTGCAGGCCCGCAGGTGGCTGGTCTGCGACGCAGGTCCGAGATTGCGTGCGGACATATCCGCGATCATGCGCGCCCGAAGGGGTGTCGCCGGTGCAGGGTGCTGATTGGTCATGGGAAAACCCTCTATCAACCGAGGCAAAATCACCTCGGCCAACAGCACACACCCGACCTCCTAAACCGCGAAACAAATACCGCTTCAGCCCAACGCCTGCCACGCAGAGCCCCTATCGCGGAGCGATTTAGTGCGTTGCGCAGATAGCGCCCTTTGCAAACTCGGCCGTGTGACGTAGCCAGCCGAGGTTTTGTGCTGCGGTGCAGCCCGCCGTTTCTGCCGTACGCTGCGGCCGCGAGGTTCTGGAGCCGGTGAACTCACACAGTGCGGGACCAAGCCGACTTTCGCCGCGCGCGCAGAGTAATACTTCAACGCAATTGCCCAGTGTAAACTATGGCTTCTAGCTACCCGTTCCCAAAGGTCGACGGTCAGAGACACCTCAAAAGGGAGAACAGTATGCCCCTGACCTGACTGCCTCAGAGTCCTGCTAGACTTTACCAGGTTCATGTCCGCAAAAATTTCCTGCATCTGATGCATCACTTGTTTGCCTCCTCCACACGAAATAAAGAAAACAGGCGCCACTCCAACCGAATCCATACAACTGGTTAGCTACGGGCAACACCAAAGCGAGGCAATTAAATGTTTGTTAACTCCATATCAATTACGGGGGTTGGCGGGATATCCCACCTCAAAATGGACCTCGACCCTCATATGAACATCATATGCGGCCCGAATGGAGCGGGAAAGACAACTATTCTTGAGAGTATTGCCCATTCATTCTCAGCAAGCCGCACCGAAATTTTAAGAAGAAACGCCAAGCATGAAAAAGGTGAAATTGAAGCCGCATTTACAATCAAGGAAGCTAAGGAGAAAATTAAAATAGATATTGATAAATTTTCCCCAACTGACCAACAGTCTGTGAGCGGCAGGCATCAGTATTCTGAAATGATCCTCTCATTCAAGACTGATCGCCGCATTTCTTACTCACACTTAAGATCAGTCAGTGCGGACAACACCGAAAACAAGAACACTTTCGACGAAGCTAAAACAGGAGTATCGGTCACCAATTTGAAAAACTGGTTTGTAAATAGATACCTCTACTCCGCACATGATGGGGCCATCAATGAATTTCAAAGAATGAACCTGGAAACAGCAAAGGGAGCATTCAATAAAATTGACAAGCGATGCAAGTTCTCGAGAATAAATGCAGCAACCAATGATATAATGGTAAGCACCCCTGAAGGTGAGATATATTTTGAATTCTTGTCGTCGGGTTATCAGTCGTGCTTATACTTGATACTTGGGATCATCAAAGAAATCGAACTCAGGTTCAAGAGTCCTGGTATGGAGGCGAAGAAATTTTCAGGTGTCGTGCTCATTGATGAAATTGAACTTCATTTGCATCCTGAGTGGCAAGCCAGAGTTGCTGAAATTCTGCGTAAGTTGTTTCCATATGTTCAGTTTATTGTAACAACGCACAGCCCGCATGTGGTCCAATCAGCAAGACCCGAGGAAGTCGTCGCATTGGAGTTCGAGACCGATGGCTCTATGAGGCTCAAGCCCATCCCATCAAGGGCGGGCTATCGTGGCTGGACCATTGAGGAAATCCTTGATGATGTGATGGGAATGCCGGATTCAAGGACACAATACTTCAGTGACTTGTACTGCAAATTCACGGAGGCTCTAGATGCCAATGACACGGAGAGAGCGAAGGAGCACGCGCAAAATATCCTCTCCATTTTACACCCCGACAATGTTGAAGGTAAATTAATCCGACTCCAGCTGGCCTCCATTGGAGCTACTGCAGAATGATTAAGCTAGAAAAACTTGAGTGCCCTGCTACTCTTGATGAGGAACTGCAGAGGCAACTCACTAAAGAGTTTAAGACTAAAGGAACTAATGTTTGGAAGCGGGATGATATTTCTAAGCAACTTCTCCGCTCCAGTCATTCCAAATGTATTTATTGCGAATGTTCTCTGGGAGAAGAGTCAAAATACATGGAGATCGACCACTTCCTCCACAAGGATTATTACCAAGATTATGTGGTCTGCTGGGAGAACTTGGTCCCATCATGTAAGAAGTGTAACACTTCGAAGGGAATACATGATGTTAAAAAGGATCCAATAATAAACCCCTTCAACATAGACCCCAGGGTTCACCTGAGATTTATGGGGTATCGCTTTATTGGAATTGATGACCTCGGGAGAGACAGCGTTGACGTTGTAAATCTCAACGACTACGATCACCGGGTTAAAGTTAGATTTCGCATTGGTGAACAAGTTTTCAAAAACATTGACGACCTGAAGGAACGAGTAGCAAACGCCCAAGACCCAAACAATTCTGAGAGAATGACCGTTGTTCGTAGGAATAAGGCGATTAATTGCGCCAAGGCGCTTTTGAGGGAGTGCCAGCCAGGCAGCGCCTACGCAGCTACGGCCGCAACTACCCTCTTTTCTCATCCAGATTGGGAAAACTTAACAGAATGTCTTAAGTCGTTAGATTATTGGGACGAGGAACTGGACCAAAGCTTCAATGCTGCAAAAGGAATTTCTTACAATCGTTAGAAGGTCTAGCCAAGCGTTGAACGTCCGCGAAGACCCTTCTTCTACAGCCGACCAGCAGGTGTTCTTTGCAGATTTTTGATTTCCGTCTCCTGCAGCTTCGCTGCCTATGGCGCTGCCCGCAAGAGGGGCAATGGTGGGACAGGACGAATGGATTGCCGTTTTCGGTGTTAGGGCCAGAGTACTTTGCACGGGTAGCAACTTTGGCGCGCGCCGCCGTCTCTATGTCCACTCCGAGCTGCGAGTTTAGCGCGTTTGCAGCATCCAGAAAGGTCAGAGATGGCGGCAATGGGCTCGAACCGCCAGTTTGTGCTCACCGCAGCGGTCGGTAGGGGGAGCCCAAAAGCGGCACATGCGAACGGGACTCAGTCGGCGACATTGAAGGCTAACCTTCTGAGATTTGGCGGAAGAGACTTCCAGTAATTCGCTGGTAAACAACTAAAGAGAATATTTGGATGTTCTCGACAGCGAAGTCACCGCCAAGAACAGGAGCTATTTTCCAGCCAAGGCACTGGTCGCGTTCGGGAACAAGACCACTCCCGAAAGCAATTTCTGCCCACTCCTCACTGAACCACTCGTTTCGATAAAGGGGTTGCTCCTTCTTTGCGTTAAAGTCCTGAGAGTCCTCGGCAATTTTGTGAAACTTGCCTTCAAGAAGATCGAGGTGCCAATGGGTTGCGTCCGGGGCTCCGAAGACCCAATCCCCGAAAACTCCGATCATCAATGGCTCCATTGCATCGGGGACTAGCCACTGCCAGTCGTCCAAGAACCGGTCACATCCCAGTTCTTGGCATGAGATAGTTAAGTCTCGCTTCAACATCTAGCTTCCTCAAACAACACACGCCCCCGCCTAAAAAACCTCAAGAAGCAGCATCCCGCAACTGCAGTAGGTCTGTGTATAGCGGTCTTGCTGCAGCCAATCGTTGATCGTCCGGTCAGCGCCGTTCGCGGCATCCTGCACCGGCGAGAGGCTACCAGGTGCTAACTGCCGCTATGGGCTCTCTGCCGCCATGCGGTGGCACAGCACCGAGGATCCAGCACCAGCCTGCCCCAGGCCAGTTGTGATCGGCTCAAGCCCAGCCCAAAGCGGCCGCTACCGCTACCGCCGTTCGCCCTCGTCAGCTCCCGCAGGGAGGGGCGGAAACCGGAATTTCGCCGCAACAGCAAAACTGATAGCCACGTCTCGCAATACCCGACCTTCACGGCAGCAAGAACTCGACGCATGTTTACTTTAGTAGTGAACTGACCGTTTGGGCAAAACAAGCCGGTGTATTGGGGCAAATTGGCGTTTCCCGGAGGGGCTGGCTGCCTGTCTTAAACCGAGCGAACACGTTAGATCTGATCAATGGTTTCCTTGAACAGGTACTTCTTGATGCGGGCATACCCGTAACCAATGTGGATCCGCTGCACGAAACCGACAGCCTGAATGTCCTGCTCAGCCAAAGCCGTTTCGAGGTCCACAAGTTCTGCAACCAGGGCATCGGCAACTTCCGGTCCGGCACCGTCCACGACCCTGTGCCACGTGCTGGCGGCCTGGTAATAGGCCTGCGTCCAGAACGAGCGCAGGACTGAGTTTCCGATCAAATCGCTGATAAGAGTGTTGAGCTGATCATTCACGACGACATACTGCCGTGAATCGACTTTCCCGCTGAGCTGATGCGCCTGGGCCAGCAGACCGCGGGCGCGCTCGAGATGGCTCCCCTCGATTTGCGCAGGTGCTGTTGCCCCGATCAATCCCGCCAGATGCAGGCGCATGTCATAAACGTGTGTGATCTTCTCCCGCGGCAGTTCCATGACCACATTACCGACACCGTTGATGGTTTCCACCAGCCCCAGGTGGTTGATCCGGCTAATGGCGTCGCGGACAGGCGTGCGGCTGACGCCGAATTCGTCAGCCAGTTCCGCCTCTTTCAACCGGTCGCCGGGCGTGTAGTCCAGAAAGCAAATCCGTTTCAGGATCAGGTGCTGAATATCCTCAACACCCGGTTTGCGGCCGCCCCATCCGGGAGGGGTCATAGATGTCTCACCAGATGCCAAGCAATCTTCCCTTTCTGCGCAGCTGCGGTTGCTGGTGTCATACCAAGGCAGCCTGCGGCGCAGAAGGACATAAATTCAGTGATCCCGCAACAGTCGGCCGTACCCGGAAATGCGGTCCTGGATGCCGGCCAGTCGCAGAACGTGCCATATCATCGCCTGGTTGGAGCAGATCACCGGCTTGCCCAGGCGCTGCTCCAGTTGGTCGGCGATCTCCAATGACCGCAATGCACCGCAGCTGATGAACAACGCATCGCTGTCTGGCGTGTCTGCCTCCTTGGCAAACTCGGCCAGATACTTAGGGTTGACGCGGACCATGTCGCTGTCCCTCTCCAGCTGAAGCCCCTGGATCTGCGTCACCTGAAATCCTGCCTGTTTCAGGTACTGGACTTCCTGATCGTTGATCTCGTCCAGGTAGGGCGTGGCAACCGCAACCCGTTTGGCGCCGACAGCGCGCAGGGCCTCCAGGACGGCGGTTATCAGGCTGGTGGCCTTGGCCTGCGGCGCGCCCTTGTTCAATTCCTCAGCAACCCGGTCTTCTCCGATAACCAGGCTGCCGGAAGTGCAGCCGTAGCAGATCACATCCAGGCTGCCATCCGGCAGCAGCGTTGAGGCAGCGCGGGCCAGATCCCCGGCATGGCGGCTGAGGCTGTCGACCGTGATGCTGTCCCCGATCCAGGCGCGGGCGAAATGCACTCCAACCCCGTCGGGGCGCAGGAGGAACATGTCGTCCTCAATCGTTTGTTCCGTGGCCAGCAGGACAAAGCCGATCTTGGCCCGGTGGTGGCGGCCCTTATCAAACATTTTCTCTCCGTGACTTGAGGGTGGTGCATGCAGCATATCAATTTGAAGGCCAAAATTTGGAAAAAATCAAGTATTGACGCAATATCTGTACACAGCTTAGCAAATTGCAAGGCTGGAGTTTCGATTCGAGCCGCGACTGAAACACGAACAGGGAGGAAACCTTCGTGGGGATCGCAACACTGATAAAAGCGGGTGCCGCGGCGGCTGGCGTTCTGGCTGCCACGCTGCCTGCGGCGCGGGCTGAAGACTTCATTCTGGGCCATGTGATGGACACCCAGCACATCTTCCATCAGGTGTCCGAGCGCTTCTCGGCACGGCTGGAGGAACTGTCCGGCGGCACGCTGAACGTTGACTACCATCCAGGCGGCGACCTGGGGGATTGGACCTCGATCGTCGAGCAGGTGTCGCAGGGCGCGGTGCAAATGACCATGTCCTGGAACCATTCTGAGCTGGACCCGCGGTGGGATGTGTCAGTGCTGGGCTATGTCGCCAGCGACTGGGAAACCGGGCGCGAAGTCTATGGGCCGGGCTCGGTCATGAACTCCGTCTATGACGGCATCATGAACGATCTGGGCATGGTGCTGCTGGGCACGATCCCGACCGATTTCACCGGCTTTGTGGTGCGCAAGGGCGTCGATGTGCCCACCAGTTTCCCGGAAGAGGCACAAGGCTTCAAGATGCGGGTGCCGGGCATGCCGATGGCGATCGAGCGTTACAAGGCAACCGGCTTTGCCCCGGTCCCTATGGCCTTCAGCGAGGTGCATACAGCCCTGCAGACCGGAGCCATCGATGGCCGCGCCTATTCACCGCCGTCCGAGGTGCTGCTGTTCAAGGATGTGGTCAGCGCCTATGTCTTCACCCGCGAGAACTTCGAGCACACTTTCTGGACAGCCAACAAGCGCTGGTTCGACAGCCTGAGTGAAGAGCAGCAGGGCTGGATTCGCACCGCCGCGGATGAGGCGGTGAACTGGGCCTGGGAAAACGCTGAGGCCGAAAGCCCCAAGTGGTTTGCCCAGATGAAGGAGGCCGGCATCGAGGTTGTCGAGCTGACACCTGAGCAGCTGGAGTCCTACCGCCAGCAGGTGACCGCAGTGGAATACCCCTACATGGAGCAGATCATCGGCGCCGACGTGATGGGCCAGATCAAGGCTGCCGCGGGCACCAACTGATCCCCGCTTTCCCGTGCCCGGGGGGCTGCCCCGGGCACTGCACCGGCTGAGGAGGACGGCGCATGACCAAAGAACTTTTGCACACGGACAGCCTGGACAACGTCCTGACACCTGAGCCGATCATGCCGGCAGGCAGCGATGCTGCGGCACCGGTTTACCGCGGGCTCGGCGTTTTCTATGCGGCTGAAGACAGGGTTGCCCTGCTGATGCGGGTGATGCTGTTCGGTGCGATGATCTCGCTGGGGCTGCTGATGGCGGCGCAGGTGTTCATGCGGTACGTGATCTCCTCGCCCTTTCTGGGGATCGAGGAACTGGCGCCGATGCTGGCCCTTTGGATCTACTTTATCGGCATGGCCTATTGCACCCGCGAGCGCGACCACATCGAGGGCGGCGTGCTGACCCTGCTGACGCAGAGCCGCAAGACCCTGCTGGCGGTGCGCCTGTTCGGCACCCTGGCTTGTCTGGTGACGGTTCTGGTCTTTGCCTGGTTCGCCTGGGATTTCGCTGCCTACAACCTCTCGCTGAACCGCAAGAGCACCTACATGCGGCTGCCCAAGTACATCTGGGATTTCAGCATGGTCTCCGGCTTTGCGCTGATGATCCTCTACCTGGTTCTGCAATTTTTTCTCGAAGCGCGCGCGCTTGTGACCGGACAGGGCGGAGACTGACCTCATGACCTTCTTCCTCATTGCCTTCCTGGCCATCATCTTCCTGTTGCTGATCGAGGTTCCGGTCGGGTTCGCCTTCGGCGCCGGGGCGCTTGGCTACGGGCTGATGTCCGGCACCAATATCTCCTTCCATGCCGGCTACGGCTATTCTCAGGTCAGCGCTTTCTCGCTGCTGGCAATCCCGCTGTTCATCCTGTCGGGCACGCTGATGGGCGCCTCCGGCATCTCCGAGCGGCTGTTGAACTTCGTCAATTCCTTTGTCGGCCGCACCAAGGGGGGCTTGGGCGCGGTGACCGTGCTGACCTGCGCCCTGTTCGGAGCAATTTCGGGCAGTGCTTCGGCCGCCATCGCCGCCATTGGCAAGATCATGGTGCCGCGGATGATCAAGGAGGGCTACCCGCCCGGCCATGCCACCGCGCTTGTTGCTGTGTCCTCGGTGCTGGCGCTGATGATCCCGCCTTCGATCCCGATGATCGTTTTCGCCATTGCAATCAGGGAGTCCGTCGCCAAGTGCTTCCTCGCCACGATGGGGCCGGGCGTGCTGCTGGCACTGATTTATTGCGGGCTGAACTTCTTCTTCCTGCGCAACAACCAGACCATCACAACCGCTCCCAAGCTGCCCTTGCGCGAAACCCTGGCCGAGGCCGCAGGCACCGGCAAGAAGGCCAGCTTGGCAATCATCATGCCGGTGATTGTGCTGGGCGGGATCTACAGCGGTATCGCCACCCCGACCGAGGCGGGTGCGGTTGCGCTGGTCTACACGCTGATCGTGGGCATTGCGATCTACCGCTCGCTGCCGATGCAGTCGCTGTTCAACTCCACGGTTGAAGCCGCGCGGCTGACTGGCGCGATCCTGATGGTGCTGTTCTTCCTGTTCGTGATGAGCCGCGGCATGGTTCTGGCCAAGGTGCCGACCCAGTTTGCCGATCTGCTGCTGACGATTTCCGACAACAAGATTGTCATCCTGCTGCTGATCAACCTGCTACTGCTGATCATGGGCATGATTATCGACGACGTGTCCGGCGGCGTGCTGGCAGCCATCATCCTGCTGCCCGTCACTCAGAAAATCGGCCTGGACCCGATCCACTTTGCTGCCATCGTCGGCACCAACCTTGGCCTGGGCAACATCTCTCCGCCCTGCGCACCGCTGCTCTACATGGCTGGCGGTGTGACCCGCCAATCGCTGTCGGTCTATGTCGGCCCGACGATGAAGTTCCTGCTGCTGGGGCATTTGCCGATGGTCCTGATCGTGACCTTCGTGCCGCCGGTAGCCCTTTTCCTGCCCGGGCTGCTGGGCTGATTTGCCCGCTGTCCGCCACTCAATCCACCTAACAGAAGGAAGTCAGCACATGCTGGAAGAAGCCAAGAAACGCACCCTCATCCTGCAGGACCGCATGCGCCAGGCAGGTATCGGCAAAGCGGTGTTCACCGATGAAAGCTCTATCGCCTACCTGGCGGGCTTCTGGGGCTATCTCGGGATCGAATTCGGCCGTCCCTCGATGCTGGTGGTCGATGCGCAGGACGCGCCGGTTGTCATCACCCCGCTGATGGAATCCGAGATGGTGGCGGAAATGACCTGGGTCGAGGATGTGCAGACCTGGGAAGACATCGGCCCGCGCAGCTGGGGCCGCGCCCTGGCCAATGCCTTGGGCGAAAGTCCCAAGGAGATCTGGATCGAACGAAGCACCATTCCTGCAATCGTGCGCAACCACCTTGATGACACCTATCCCGGCGTGCCGCTCAAGGATATCTCGCCGGTGCTTGGCGCCATGCGCACCATCAAGACACCGTTTGAAATCAGCGTCATGAAGGAAGCAGGACAGATTGCCGGTGCCATGATGGCCGCCGCTCATGACAGCCTGCGCGAAGGAGCGCGCGAGTACGAATCCGCGCTGGCGGTGATCGAAGCAGGCTCGCACAAGGCGGCCTCCTTCTTGACGGACAAGGGCTGGGATCGTTTCGTCTCGCCGATGATCCACAACCTGCAGATCCTGCAGAGCGGCACCGATGCCTCGATGGTGCATCGCCGTGCCAGCGTCAAAGCCTACGAGAAATTCGACCCGGTCTATTTCTGTTTCTGCAACATGGCGCAGTTCAAGCAGTACAAGCTGGGCTTCGACCGGATGTTCCACATCGGCGATGTGACCGACCAGGCACGTGATGTGCAGGAAGCTGCCATTGAAGCGCAGCAAGCCGCGATTGCTGCCATGCGCCCGGGCGTTTTGGCCGAGGATGTGGCCGCTGCCGCCAACGAAGTCTACCGCACTCGCGGTTACGAGACCGGCTACCGCACCGGCCGTTCCATCGGCGTTGCCTATCTGGAAGCCCCGGAGCTGAAGGAAGGCGACAAGACTGTTCTGCAGCCGGGCATGACCTTTGCGGTCGATGGCGGCATTTCGGTGGACGGCGTGACCGCGGGCCGGATCGGCGACTCGGTTGTGGTGACAGAAACCGGTATCGAATACATCACCAGCTATCCCCGTGAAATCCTGCTGAGCAAGGGCTGAGCCATGACAGGCAACCTGAATATCGCAGTTGCCCAAAGCCCTGCGGACCTTGACGGTCCGCAGGCGCGGCTGGCGTGGCTTGGCAGCTGTCTGACCCGGCTGCAAGGGCAGCACACCGATCTGCTGGTGCTGCCTGAGCTGTTTCTGACCGGATATAACATCGGCAGCCGGGTTTCGGACTGGGCGGAACCAGCAGACGGTCCATCGGCGCAGGTGGTCGCGGAACTCGCCCGGGAGCACCAGGTGGCGATCCACTACGGATTTGCGGAGCAATCTGGCGGTGACCTGTTTAACTCAGCCTCGTGCATCGGCAAGGATGGAAACCTGCTGGCAACCCACCGCAAACTGCTGCTGCCTCCTGGCTTTGAAGGGGACCATTTCAGCCCTGGCGAAACCTACACGCTGTTCGAGCTGGAAGGGTTCAAAGCTGCCACACTGATCTGCTATGACGCCGAGTTCCCTGAAACCTTCCGGGCGGTTGCCCAAGCCGGGGCAGAGCTGGTTCTGGTTCCCACCGCTTTGGGCGCGCAATGGGGTGTGGTGGCAAACACCGTCATCCCTGCGCGCGCGTTCGAAAACGGGGTGTTCGTTTGCTACGCAAATTCCTGCGGGCATGAAAATGGCATGGACTATTTCGGGGGCAGCTGTGTCGTCGCGCCCAATGGGCAGGACTTGGCCAGAGCAGGGACGGGCGAAGAATTGTTGAAGGCACGCATGGGAAAAGGCGCGGTTCCAATGGCCCAATCCCGGTTGCCATACCTGACCGACCGGCTAAAACTCCCCGATCTGATCAACTGAAAAGATGAATGGAACCTGGCGATTGGCCATTTGTGCAACAAAAGAGGTTCACTGACTTCGAAATGGCTGAACTGGCGTACTGAATGGGAGAGTCTCCAATCGGACCGTGTCAGCCAATTCGTTTGAGTTTTCCTTCAGCACTTCGGCAACCGGAAACTGATCGTGGCAGTCATACTTGAATGAGATCAAAAATGATCTGGGAATAAGCTCTTTGCAATGTAAAGGCAGGTGCGCTCTGCCTTGCTGCGGTCGAATTCTTCTGCATGCAGGTGGAAGTCAGTCCACGTTCCCTCAAGGAGCGCTATCAGGCCGTCAGTTGCGAGTTCTGCGTCGGCATCAAGGTAATTCCCCTCGTCAATAAGAGTTTGGCAGAGCTCAATCATTACATCCCGCAGGCTCGCATCCCTGGAATCGATAGACTTGCGGTATTCCGGGTTCGAGTAAACCTCGGAGCGGAAGGAGAACCAAACAGCGACGTCACGCCGGTTCAGAAAGTCCGGGGAAAGATCCAGCTGGATGATCCTCCTCAGTTTTTCTGCAGCGGGCAAGCCCGGGTCCAGGGCCACCTTGTTCCAGCGTTCGGAGTAACTGTTCGACAAGTCTTCGGCGACAGCCAGCAGAAGGTTTTCCTTGGTCTTGAAGTGCAGGTTGATCATGCCCCGCGACAGGCCTGAAATCTCCTGGATTGCGGCAATGGTTGCGCCCCGGAAGCCGTGTTTGAAAATGGCTTCCGCGGCGGAATCCAACAGGTGGCGCCGATTCTTCGACTTGCTGAATTCCCTGGCGTTTAGCCCTTCCTCATGCTGGCCGGTATCGCGCACGTCTCCTTTGAACCTCTCTGCATTGAGTGAATGACCTTGAGTTTCCAATGACTTCACACAGCCAAGGCTCAAAGGCAAAAGCTTTTCTTGACTTTGAATGTATGTATGTTCAGTTTGTGATAAATGTTACAACGCAGGTGAGATCATGACGCTGCTGAATACCGACTTCGACACCGTCCGCGATTGGGACAACGGGCATTTTGTTCATCCGTGGGAGGGGATGGCCTATATCGGCCAGAATGACAGGACCTTCACCGAAGGCGGTGAAGGCATCTATGTCACGACGGAAACGGGCGAGCGCCTGATCGACGGACCGGCAGGCATGTGGTGCGTGCAGATCGGTTACGGAAACACTGAGATCGTCGATGCGATGGCGGAACAGGCGCGCGAGCTGGCTTATTTCTCGCCATTCAACAACGCGAACTCTACCTCCGCACGCCTGGCCCACGAAATAGCCAAACGTACGCCGGGGGATCTGAACCACGTGTTCTTCACGACCGGCGGTTCGACCGCCGTGGACAGCGCGCTGCGGTTCATCCAGTTCCGTAACAACATTCTGGGACGGCCGGAAAAGAAAATCGTCATCTCGCGTCAGAAGGCCTATCACGGCTCGACCTATCTGGCGGCCTCGTTGAGCGGCAAGGAGCGCGACAAGGGCTGGCTGGATCAGGCGGAGCATCTGGCTCACTTCCTGCCCAACGTGAACCCTTATGTCCGCGCCGAAGGCCAGAGCATCGAGGCCTTTCTGGATGAAAAGGTGGCGGATCTGGAGAACGCCATTCTGCAGATCGGCGCCGAAAAGGTGGCGGCATTAATTGCAGAGCCAATCCTTTGTTCGGGTGGGGTGATTGTCCCGCCGGCGGGCTACCACAAGCGCTGCCTCGAGGTGTGCCGTCGGCACGATGTGCTTTACATCTCTGACGAAGTTGTCACCGGTTTTGGCCGCATGGGCCACTGGTTCGCTTCGGAAGCGGTGTTCGATATCGTTCCTGACATCATCACCTGCGCCAAGGGCATGACCTCAGGCTATGTGCCGATGGGGGCCTGCATCATCTCGGACCGGCTGATTGCCGACGTTTCCGGTGACAAGTCCCGGGACGCGACCTTTTCGAACGGCTTCACTTACTCGGGCCATCCGGTCAGCGCAGCCGCTGCGCTCAAGAATATCGAGATCATCGAACGCGAGGGCATCCTTGAGCACGTGCGAAATGTCACTCCCCATTTCGAAGCACGGCTTGGAGCTCTCGCTGACCTCCCGCTTGTCGGAGATGCGCGCGGCAAGGGGCTGCTCGGCTGTGTCGAGTGTGTAGCAGATGCGTCGGCCGACGATGTGCTCGCGCTCGACAAAACCGTGGGTGCGATGATTGATGCACATTGCCAGGAAAACGGTCTCATCCTGCGCCCGATCATCAACATGTGCGTATTCTCGCCGCCGCTGGTGATCACGGATGGCCAGATCGACCAGATGTTCGACATCCTGGAGGACGGCATCCGCAAAACAACCGACGATCTCATCAAACAGGGGGTGAACCTCGCATGACACAGTACCGCATGCCTCCCGAGTGGGTCCCGCATGAGCGCACCTGGATGGCCTGGCCTTGTGCCGAAGGAACCTTTGGCGACAGCCTGCCGCAAGTGAGACGCGAATATGCTGATGTCGCCAAGGCCATAGCGCAGTTCGAACCTGTGGCCATGCTCTATGACCCGGAAAACGGCGATGGGCTCGAAGCGCTTGAAGGCCAAGCCAATATTGAGCTGGTCTCTTGCCCGCTGGATGACAGTTGGCTGCGCGACAACGGGCCGACCTTCGTGCTGGGCGACGATGGCTCGCTTGCTGGTGTGGACTGGACCTTTGACGGCTGGGGCGGTGATTGGCCCCACGAGAAAGATGCCAAGGTTGCCTCCCGCGTCATTGAGCTGGCGGGGGCAAAGCGGAACCCATCTGCCATGATCTATGAGGGCGGTGCGCTCAATATTGACGGCAAAGGGACGTGTGTGGTCACGCGGCAATGCTATGAACACCGCACCCGCAATGGCGGGCCAAGCCCGGAAGAATTCGAAGCAGAACTGTGCAAGCAGCTGGGCCTGTCCAAGATCATTTGGCTGAACCGCACGCTGGAGAATGACTCGACCAATGGCCACGTCGATGTCGTTGCGGCATTTGTGCCCGGCGGCGTCCTCTGCCAGGTCAGCGCCGATCCGGAGGATTCCGACTATCAGAACCTGCTGGACAACCGCGCCATTCTGGAAGCGGAGACTGATGCCGCAGGCCAGCCGCTGACGATTTTCCAGGTGACCTCGCCGCCTGTAGACCGCAAGCCGGACGGCAGCCGTCGCTTCCTGTCGTACGTCAATTTCTACCTGGTCAACGGCGGAGTGATCGTCCCGCAATACGGTTTCCCCGAGCACGACCAGGAAGCACTGGACGTCCTGTCGAGCCTGTTCCCGGACCGCATCGTAGTCGGCGTGCTGACCAACGCGATCGCTGATGGCGGGGGCAATATCCATTGCATCACCCAGCAGCAACCCAAAGCCGGAGCCCCCGCCCATGCGTAACGTAACCCTCGCTGCCACCCAGATGAGCTGTTCCTGGGACAAGGAAGACAATATTGCCACGGCTGAAGCGCTGGTGCGCGACGCAGCCGGCCGCGGTGCCAATGTGATCCTGATCCAGGAGCTGTTCGAGACACCCTATTTTTGCATCGAGCAGGCGCACAAGCATTTCGCGCTGGCCACCACGGTGGAGGAAAACACGGCAATCCGGCATTTCTCCTCCTTGGCGAGGGAGCTGGGGGTGGTCCTGCCAGTTTCCTTCTTTGAGCGTGCCGGGCAGAGCTATTTCAACTCTCTGGCCATGATTGACGCCGATGGAACGGTCATGGGGATCTACCGCAAGTCGCATATCCCCAATGACGTCGCTTATCAGGAGAAACAGTTCTTCAGCCCCGGCGATACCGGGTTCAAGGTTTGGGACACCGCCTTCGGGCGCGTGGGCGCGGCGATCTGCTGGGACCAGTGGTTCCCCGAAGCCGCCCGCTGCATGGTGCTGCAGGGCGCCGAAATGCTGCTTTACCCCACTGCGATTGGGTCCGAGCCGACCCGCCCGGATGCCGATTGCATTCCCCATTGGCAGACCGTGATGCGCGGCCACGCCGGGGCCAACCTGGTGCCGGTCTTGGCCAGCAACCGGGTGGGCGAGGAAGTCGCCACTGAGGACGGCAATCTGCGCATGGCTTTCTTCGGCGGATCGTTCATTGCCGACCACTTTGGCCAGAAAGTGGCCGAGGCCGGGCGCGAGGACGGTGTGGTTTTGACCGCAGAGTTCGACCTGGATGCGGTGGCTGAAATGCGCCGTTACTGGGGGATCTTCCGCGACCGCCGACCGGACCTCTATGGCGCGATCTGCACCTATGATGGGCGCACGGGCTGACAGCCGGAGGGAGGAAGCACGGTGACTTTGGACAAGAATGCCAGGCTGGGGCTGCTGCTGGCCACGCCGACCACGCTGTATGTGCTGCTGCTGATTGCAGCGCCGGTGGCGATGACGGTTGCCTACTCCTTCTGGACCCAGGAATTTGTGGACGTGTCGCGCGACTTCACCCTGTCCAACTATCAGGAAGTCTTTGCCGACCCGCTGTACCGCACGCTGATCTTCCGCTCGGTCCGGATCGCCGCGATGGTGACGCTGCTGACAGTTCTGCTGGCTTACCCGGTGGCCTACCACATCGCGTTCAACGTCAAGAAAAACAAGGCGATGTGGCTGTTCCTGGTAACCATCCCCTTCTGGACCAGCTACCTGCTGCGGGTGTTTTCCTGGAAGCTGATCCTGGCGCAGAACGGGGTGGTCAATTCCGCACTGCTCTGGCTCGGTGTCATCGACACCCCCATCGACACTCTGCTTTACAACTCCGAAGCCGTGGTGGTGACTTTGGCCCACGCTTGGGCGCCGTTTGCTATCCTGCCGATCTTCGTATCGCTGGAAAAGATCGACCGCAGCCTGCTGGAAGCGGCAAAGGATCTGGGCGAAGGCCCGGTACGGACTTTCCTTCGGGTGACCCTGCCGCTGTCGATCCCCGGCATCATCGGCGCCAGCATGATCATCTTTATTCCCACCGTTGGCGACTACGTCACCCCGGCGCTGGTCGGCGGCTCAGACGGTGCGATGGTCGCCAACATGATCCAGGTCCAGTTCGGCAAGGCCAACAACTGGCCGCTGGGGGCGGCGCTGGCGTTGTCGGCAGTGGTCTGCGTCACGTCGGCAGCCTGCCTGCTTGTGCTGGGTCTGAAACTGATCGAAAGGAGCCTTAAATGAACCGCGTTGTTGCTGTCCTTTCGCGGATTGGCAGGCTGCTGCCCACTTATGCTGTGCTCTATATCGGGTTCCTGTACCTGCCGATCCTGCTGCTGCCGCTGTTTTCCTTCAACGACTCCAAGGTACTCGGCTTTCCGCTGACGGGTTTCACAACAAAATGGTACGTGAGCCTGGCTGAACAGACGGCGTTGTTTGACGCACTCAAGAACAGCCTGATCGTGGCCGTTGTTTCTGCAGTGGTGGCCACCAGCCTGGGCACGCTGATCTCACGCGCGATCACCAAGCACCGCTACCCGCTGCGCCGGACCAGCCAGACCATCGTCATGGCACCGCTCGTGATGCCCGAAATCATCATCGCCATTTCGCTGCTGATCGTGTTCCTCGGCATCGGGATCGGCACCACGCTGTTCACCGTGATCCTGGCCCATTCGCTGCTGACCATTCCGTTCTGCGTGTCGATCATGACATCAGCCTTCGGCCAGTTCGATGATGCTCTGGAAGAGGCCGCAGTTGACCTCGGCGAAACCTCCTGGGGCGCACTGCGGCGGGTGACGCTGCCGGTTGTCTCGCCGGGGATCATTTCCAGCCTGCTGATCAGCTTTACGGTCTCCTTCGATGAGTTCATCTTGGCCTTCTTCCTGTCCGGCAACAGCCCGACGCTGCCGGTCTATATCTGGAGCCAGGTGCGCTTCCCGGCGAAGCTGCCGAACGTGATCGCGCTCGGCTCGCTCCTTATCCTTATTTCCATTCTGTTCCTGCTGGTGGCCGAACGCTTCCGCCGCCGCAGCGAACGTTTCACACAGCAACCTGAGTAGGACCTACCGGCATGGACCATAAGATCGCCGTCAATATCGCCAATGTCAGCAAGTCCTTCGGAAGCTTCCAGGCTGTCAGGAACGTGAACCTGCAGCTGAAGGAGGGGGAGTTCTTCTCTCTTCTCGGCCCCTCGGGCTGCGGCAAGTCCACGCTGCTCAGAATGATCGCAGGCTTCGAGGAACCGTCGGAAGGCACCATCTCCATCGGCGGTCTGCCTATGGCCGGGATTGATGCCAACCACCGGCCAACGAATATGGTCTTTCAGAGCTACGCCATCTTTCCGCATTTGAACGTCGAGGAGAACATCATCTTCGGCCTGGCGCGCTCCGGTCTGAGTCGATCAGAAAAGCGGGCCAGGGCGGAAGACATGCTGGCCAAGGTCGGCCTGGAGGGGCTGGGCCGGCGCGGCGCGCATGAGCTGTCCGGCGGCCAGCGCCAGCGGGTGGCCCTGGCCCGGGCCCTGGTACTGGAACCCAAGGTCCTGCTGCTGGACGAGCCGATGTCGGCGCTCGACAAGAAGCTGCGCGAACAGATGCAGATGGAGCTGCGGGCATTACAGCGCTCGGTTGGGATCACCTTCCTGATGGTAACCCATGACCAGCATGAGGCGATGACGATCTCGGACCGCTGCGGCGTGATGTTCGAGGGCAAGCTCGCACAGGTTGCCACGCCGCACGAGCTCTATCAGAAGCCCAACACCAAACAGGTCGCGGATTTCATCGGCGGAATGAACTTCTTCGATGGCAGTATCAAGGCCAATGGCGGCAATCGGCTTGAAGTTGAATTGCCTCGGTTCGGGCAGCTTTCGGTCGATGCGCATGGCGTTTCGGATGGCATTGGAGCCGCAGTCACGATCGGCCTGCGGCCCGAGCGCGTTCATATCGGCAGCGGCCGCCCTGAAGGGGCCGATGTGGCCGTTCCAGCGCGCGTGATCGACCGGGCCTTCTATGGCGAAACAATCCACTACTACCTGGAGCTTGAGGGCCGGACTGATCCGCTGATCGCCTCGGTGACAAATTTCGAACGGGCTGACCATTTTGAGATTGGTGATGCCGTGTGGTCAGGCTTTCGCGGCGGTGCGGCCGTCGCCCTTCCCCAGAAATGAACTGAATGTCCTGAGAGGAGGAATACTCATGAAGATCAAATCTCTTTCTGCCGGGCTGGCCCTGGGAGCGCTGGCCGCCTTTGGCGCCAGTGCAGGCCAGATCACCGTGTTTGACTGGTCCGGCTACGACGATCCAGGCTTCTTTAACGCCTATGTCGAAAAACATGGAAGCGCCCCCGACTTCTCGTTTTTTGCGGATGACCACGAGGGCTTCAACAAGCTGCGTTCCGGTTTCAAGGCCGATCTGGCCCATCCCTGCAGTGGGTTGATCGGTAAGATGCGCGCTGCCGACCTGATCAAGCCGATTGACACCGCGCGCTTGGATGCCTGGGGCGAACTGCTTCCCACATTGGCTCAACTGCCGGAAGTGTCGTCGGACGGCCAAGTCTGGATGGTGCCTTTTGATTGGGGAAATACCGGTCTCGTCTACCGGACAGATCTCGTCGCAGGCGATATCGACCTGAAGATGCTGGCGGACCCGGCGCTGGCCGGCAAGGTTTCACTGCCGGACGTGGTCGAAGATGCCTACGGGTTTGCAGCGCTGGCTGTTGGCGTCAACGACTGGAGCGAAATGACGGATGAGAAATTCCAGGAGGCGTCGGACTTCCTGCGGGCAGTCCATAAAAACGTGCGTTTCTACTGGAGCGATCAAGGGCAGTTGGATGCGGCCATCAAGTCAGGAGAGATCCACGCCGCCTGGGCCTGGAATGCGACCGAACTGGCGCTGATCTTCGATAATGTTCCGGTGAAAATGGTGCGTGACCCTGAAGTGGGCGTTGCCAGCTGGGCTTGCGGCTATGTGCATCTCAAGGACGGCGAAGGCAGCGATGAGGACGTGTATGACTTCCTGAACGCGCTGTCGGATGCCGAGAGCGGAAAGTACCTGATCGAGGCTTGGGGCTATGCACACGCCAACGCTGGTTCCTATGGGATCGCCGATCAGGAGGCTGTGAGAGCTTACGGCTATTCCGACCCCGAAGGCTTCATGGCTGAAAGCCTGTTCGGTTTCCGCGTCTCCAACGAGATGGCCGCGAAGATGCTGAAGGAATTCGAGCGGATCAAAGCCGGTTTCTGATCCGCCCGCAGATCACCCAATGGCGGCGCCAGCGCCGCCGCAACCCTGCCACCACATGAGAGATCCATGGTAAAAACACCCTACGCTGACGGTTTCCGTATGCCTGCCCGGTTTGCACCCCACGCCCGTACCTACATCGGCTGGCCGACCGAGCTGAACTACCGAAGTGACCTGGTGCGGACCCGGGTGGAATATGCCGGTGTCGTCCGCGCGGTGGCGGAATTTGAACCGGTGACAGTGATCGCCGACCCCAGTGACGCGGCCGGCGCGCGGGCCGAGCTTGCCGGCTGCAGCAATGCCGAGATCCTGGAAATCCCGATCAACGACGCCTGGCTGCGCGACAGCGGCTGGATCTTCGTCAAGAACGATGACGGCGAAGTCGCACTGGTCCAATTCCAGTTTAACGGCTGGGGCGGAAAATACGCCTGCGACAAAGACATGCGCGTTGCCGAACACCTTACCGACCATCTCGGCATCAGGCTCTATCATGCGCCGTTCATTTGCGAGGGCGGCGGCATCACTGTCGACGGCGAAGGCACGCTGATCACCACCGAACAGGTGATGCGCAATGCCGACCGGTATAACGGTGTGTCGCGGGACGATCTCGAAGGGATGCTGCGGGATTACCTCGGCATTGAGAAGGTTATCTGGCTGGGGCTGGGGCTGGTCGAGGACGCCGGCACCGACGGTCATGCCGACAACGTGGTGGAATACCTCGCGCCCGGTGTTGTGCTGGCCCAGACGGTGACAGATCCGTCGAACCCGAACTATGAACTGTGCCAGGAAAACCTGCGCCGCCTCAAAGACGCAACGGACGCAAAGGGGCGCAAGCTCGAAGTGATCGAGATGCCGCGCTTGCCCTACACCGATCCTGCCCATGGGGAGCCCATGCCGGTGCCCTATGTGAATGCCTACGCCGTCAATAGTGCGTTGATCACCCCGATGATTGGAGGAGCAGATGACGAACAGGCGTGCGCCGAATTGGAAGAGCTGTTCCCCGGCCGCAGAATCGTGGGCGTGGACAGCACCTTTATCGCGCTCGATGGCGGCGGTATCGGCTGCATCACACAGCAGCAGCCTGCCGGTGCTTTGGCTGCTCCATAAGGCGCTGTCGGGCAAAATTGGTGAAAGTTGGCCTCGTACGGGGGCAACTTGACTTGGTGTTTGCCTTACGCGCATCGGTAAGTTTGGGCACTGACCCGGGTCTCGCGGCAAGCAGCAGCAAAGTCCGTTTTGGAGACGCTGCACAGCGGCGTAAGGAACTTCAGCAATTGGCAGGTTCGGGCCGTTCTCCTTCGCTGACTTGTAGGGAGGCAGGCCTAATCGCCACGGTGCCAAACCGGGCTTTGGTTAGCTGTTAGACTTTCTCGTATTGAAGCTCTCCCCCCAGGAAGCCGCTGTTGCCGCATGCATCCAGGATATGGCGCCGTACCGCCGCAACCTGGGGAGCAGCCAAACGTTCAGGACGGCAAAGCAAAGTCAGTGCCACTGGATCGGCAGACCAGTCAGGGACCAGGCGCACGAGATTGCCAGCTTGAATATGCACCTCTGTCAGTAAGGACGGGAGCAGGGCTGCTCCTTGCCCCGCAAGGACAGCCGCAAATGCAAGCTCCATCGAATTAACGCGCAGGCCGATCGTCGGCTCGATGATCTCCTGATGCCCTTCCATATTTCGAAACGCCCATTTGCCGGATTCTTGTGTGCGCAATACACAGGGCAACCTGGCCAAATCAGCAGGCCGGGAGAGACGGGGCATCCTTTCTGCAAAGGCCGGGCTGGCAAGAGGCGCGCGCTGCGCGGACGGCAGGGCAGCCGAAATAAACCGCCCTTTGTCTGCAGGACCGGTTCTGAAGGACAGATCTATGTCCTCTACCGCAAAATCCGATTTTGAATCATCGGCATGCAATTCAAGTTCGATAGCCGGGTAGCGGGACCGAAGGCTTGCCAGAAGCGGGACAAGCGCGGTGCAAAGAAGACTGTTGGGTCCTGAGACTGACACCCGCCCTGCAATCTTCCCGCTTCGGGCGAAGCCAAGCTGCGCCTCGGCCTCAAGCGCTGCATCCACCGGGCCGACGCAAATCTCGAAAATCCTGCGCCCAGCCGCGGTCGGGGCCACCGCCCGCCCAGACCGGTCCAGCAGGACCAGCCCCAATTCGGCTTCAAACAGCGCAAGCTTTTGGCTGATCGCCGACTTCGTGGTGTTCAGCTCCGCCGCTGCCGCGCTCATCGACCCGGCGCGCACAGTGGCCACCAGGGCCTTGGCGCAGGAATAGAATCTATCGTTCATAAATCCGAACGATAGTTAACAAACGGGTCATTTTCCAGAACAAATGAGATCCCTAAATTCTATTTCAGCGAACAGGCCAGGAGATGAGAAATGCAGACAGAGATGGTCTATCACCCCGCCGCGACCCGTGAGTTCAAGGACTTCGGCTTCATGCAGGCGCATCTGTCGTTCAAGCCGCACCTTGCAGAAGGGCGCCGGCGGTTCGGCCCGCTGATCACAATTGACGACGGCACGCTTGCACCGGACGCCCAAGGCTTTGGCCTGCATCCGCACCGGGATGTCGAAGTCGTCACCTTCATGGTGAGCGGAGAGGTGTCGCATATCGATCCGGTGGTGCCCGTTCACAACGGTACTGTGAAGTCGAAAGGCCTTCAGCTGATCACCGCCGGTACAGGCATCCTGCACAACGAGGTGAACAACTCGCGGACGAAGCCGATGCGTGCGCTGCAAATCTGGTTCGAGCCGCGGGCCAGAGGCCTGGCGCCGGCTTATTCCAGCAAGGAGCTGGAAACCGCGGACCACAGCAACCGGTTCCAGCTGGTGCTGTCGCCAGACGGCGCCGGTGGCTCACTTGTCGTGCAGCAGGAGGTGCGCCTGAGTTACGGCAGCTTCGACCGCCGCAGCGTGCTGAACTTCAGCCCGTCCAGCCCTGACCGCAGCCTCTACATCTTTATGATCGAAGGCGAGGCAACTGCTGCCGGCCGCGCCCTCAGGAAAGGGGATGGGCTGGGACTGCTCCGTGCCGGGGACGTGGCGGTTGAGGCTGCAGCCGGCGCTGAGCTCCTGATCTTCGAACTGCCTGCATCCGAAATCTCTTAACCAGGAAAGGACATCAACATGACCTCCAAAAAAGTGCCCCCCGAAAACGCAGCCACTGTTCTGATCGACCATCAGGTTGGCACCATGAACTGGGCGAAGTCCGTTGACCGCGATCTGATCGAAGCCAATACCCGGGCCTTGGCGCGGACGGCGGCGGCGCTTGGCATGCCGCTGGTGCTGACTTCCAGCATGGAAGACAACATGCAGGGGCCGCTGATGCCCGCGCTGGAAGAGATTGCGCCGGATGCCTTCGCCGCGCGGATCAAGCGCCCTGGCGTGGTGAACTGCTGGGATGACAGCGCCTTTGCCGCTGCCTGCCGCAACACCGGGCGCAGGCATTTCATCATGGCAGGCATAACCACTGACGTGTGTCTTGCCCCGCCTGCGATCAGTGCCGCCGAAGAGGGCTTTGCCGTGACCGCAGTTGTCGATGCTTCCGGTTCTCCCACTGCGCTGACGGATGAGATGGCGTTCCGCAAAATGGAGCGAGGCGGTGTCGAGCTCACCACAACCAGCGCGCTGCTTGCAGAACTTGCGGTCAATTGGGCCAGCGAGGCCGGACAGAAAATCATGCAGATCCTCGGCGAGGAAATCCTGAGCCGCGGATAGGCTCTCTGACCCATTGAAAGTAATGCGGGAGCGGCCGCCTCATTCATGGGGCGGCCATTAAACTTCGCAGGTGGTGCTAACTTTGAGAAAAAGCTCCCGATCTGGCAATAAAAGGAGCTTGAAAACGGCCACTATGGCCCGGCTGCGCAGGGGGTGCCAGGCGGGTCGAAGGAGTGACACCGAATGGTCCATTCGAGCCCACTGAAGCTCATTAATGCCTGACTGCAGCAATAAAACTTCTGGCCAACTCAGGGAACGCCAGCAGCACAAAGACGATAAGCTTCAATGATCTCGGATGACAAAAGATCAGCATCCTCTTCCCTCATACCGTATCCGATAACAGAGGCTCGAATGATCTTCCGGCCCGCCCATTCGCCATGGGTGGGGTATACCTTTCCATTGTCCTGAATGCGCTGCAGGACCCGCATGGTCAGATCGTCGCCATCCGGCCCCTCGCCGCAGCAGATTGCGACCTGATTGCTGTGGATCTGGTTCAGAACTGTCAGGCCGGGCTCGTTCGAAACCGTTCGGGCAATTCGCTCCGCCAGGCGGCAATGGCGTGCTACCAGTTCGCAAACTCCCGTCCGGCCAAGGTGCCGAAGTAGCGCATAGCTCGGGACACCTCTTGCACGCCGGGATAGCTCCGGCGTTGAATCACTTGGTTCCCAATGCTCTGTTGTTTCCGGGAGATAGGCGCCGCGGGCAGACATCGATGCAACAAGCGGCGCCCGGTCGCGCACGATGACCATGCCTGCATCGAATGGCGCGTTGAGCCACTTGTGCAGGTCAATCGCCCAACTGTCTGCTTTACCGACCCCCTCCAACCGGTTAGCCAATTCAGGCACGGCGGCGAGCCAGAGCCCGAAAGCACCATCCACATGAACCCAGCCGTTCCGCTCGCGCACCATTGGTATGAGCTCGGCAAACGGATCAAAGGCGCCGGTGTTTATTTGACCTGCCTGGAGGATAACAAGCGGCGGACCGCTGCAGCTGTCCAGGGCAGTCCGGAAAGCATCCGGCTTTATCCTGCCTTCGCCGTCTGTCGCGACGATGTTTGTTCGGCTCGCGCCAAAGCCAGCATAACGCAGGGCTGCGAATGGGGCAGAATGCGCGTCTTGCCCGATCAAAACGGGAATCTCGGGTGCCGAAAACAGCCCGTCAGCTTCAACATCCCACCCTTGCGAAGCCAGCAGCGCATTGCGTGCTGCCATGACGCCAACCATGTTCGCCACTGTGCCGCCGGTCACAAGACCGGCTCCGCTTTCGGACGGCAGTGACAGCAACTCGATAACCCAGTTGCAAACAGCGCGTTCCATTCCGGTTATTGCTGGTGTTTCAAAAGATGAACCCGCGTTCTGGCCCCAGGCGGATACCAGAATGTCGGCAGCTACACCGACGGGATGCGATGCGCCGAGGACATAGCCGAAGAAGGTCGGCCCCGCCATTTTGTGCAGCCCGCCTTCAGACCGCCGCACGATGTCCCCGATTACCTCACTTTCCGGCACCCCCGTTTCAGGAAGAGGGCTCAGAAAACGGCTCGCAGCTTCGCCAAGTCCCAATGCAGGCCGCGCAGGCGCCCTTGGCAGTTCCTGGCGATAGGTTTTCGCCGCCTTGTAGGCTGCTTCCAAAGCTTGCGCCTGCGCTTCACTCAAACCTTGCCGCACTCGTCCCATCACAAATACCCGCTACCAGAATGCTACCCGTGGAAAGGTAGCATGGATTGCTCTGAAATGCCTTGGTTTACATGTGGCCAAAGAGTGTTTCGTCCCGGCCGAGGCATTGGTTGTTTAGAAATGCTGTACCTGGTTGCGAACGGCCGCATTGGGGAGGCCGCACTGCGGCGACGGGAACCCTGACAAATGGCAGGTGAGGACCGTCCTTGCATCGCATAACGACCGCGATCGCGCACGTGCCGCACCCCATCCGAGGTCAGTTTCGGGCCCGAACTTATTTTTCGGGCTTTCTCGCAATAACTGTTGTTACAGTACGCGTCTTCCGGCTCCTGGTAATCGCTATCGCACCCAAAACCAGGGTGCAGGCTACGGCCTGGTGCATTGTGATCACTTCATCAAATGCAATAACTCCAACCGCAAACATCGTCGGTAATTCGATGCTTCCGACGACGGCAGTTTGGGAAGCGCCGATCAGGGGCGAACAGATCGTGTATACGAGCTGCGGCACAAGTGCCGTGATCAAACCAATTCCGACAATTAATACCCAGTCGGACTGCCCCGCCGGGAGCAACTCTGCGATGTCCGCACCCGCCATCAGCGGCAAAAGCCCAAGAACCGATCCCAAGGAAACGGAGGCAATGCGTGCAAGCGGCGGGATGCGGGACAGCCTGTGGACCAAATCACAAATACCGAAGCCAAAGCCGAAGGGGGCTGCCAACGACAGCAAAAGCATAGGAATGTGCTGCAGGGGCACCGATGCAGGCGAGCCTGCTATAATGGCCGCTACCGCAATGAGGCCTGAGGCGAGCAAAGCGCGCTTCGTAGGTGCATCGGAGAAGAAAGCCCAGGCAATGACCAGCGTGAAAACCGGGTAGGTCATGTAAAGCACGCCCACTGTCGATGCGGGCAGTGGACCTGTCCCGGTTTGATGCCGCTCCTTTGATAGCATTTATTGCAGCAAAGGAGATGAACTATGGGACTGAAGCGGACGGATGAATTCCGCCAAGATGCTGTGCGGATCGCATTAACGAGCGGGCTTACGCGTAAGCAGGTGGCTTCTGATTTAGGTGTTGGGCTGTCGACGCTGAACAAATGGATCACGGCACATCGAGACACTGATGCGGTGTCGAAAGAGGATTTGAGCCTCGCTCAGGAGAATGAACGCCTTCGGCGCGAGGTGCGCATTCTCAAGGAGGAGAGGGACATCCTAAAAAAGGCCGCCCAATTCTTCGCGGGCCTAAAGCAATGAGATTTAAGTTCATCGAAGAGCACCAAGACAGGTTCCCGGCCAAACGCCTATGCGATGTCGTCGGTGTCAGCACACGCGGATTGCGGGCCTTCCGCAGTCGGCCAGCCAGTCGCAGGCAGCGCTCTGATATGGTCACACTGGCGCACATCAAAGAACAGTCACGTCTCAGCCTGGGCAGCTATGGTCGGCCAAGAATGACCGAAGAGCTTAAGGAGATCGGCCTGGATGTTGGCCATCGCCGTGTGGGCCGTTTGATGCGCCAGAATGGCATATCCGTGGTTCGAACCCGCAAATACAAGGCCACGACCGATAGCGACCACCAGTTCAACATCGCACCCAATCTGCTGGATCGAAACTTCACAGCAGACCTGCCAAACCAGAAATGGGCGGGTGACATCAGCTATGTCTGGACGCGTGAGGGATGGTTGTATCTTGCTGTGATCCTGGACCTGCATTCCCGGCGTGTCATTGGGTGGGCCGTCAGCAATCGCATGAAGCGGGACTTGGCGATCCGGGCGCTGAAGATGGCTATCGCCTTCAGATCACCGCCTAAGGGCTGCATTCATCACACAGATCGCGGGTCGCAATACTGTTCACACGACTATCAAAAAATCCTGCGTCAGCATGGCTTCCAGGTGTCTATGAGCGGCAAGGGTAATTGTTACGACAATGCCGCGGTCGAGACGTTCTTCAAGACCATCAAAGCTGAACTGATCTGGCGACAGTCATGGGACACACGGCGTCAGGCTGAGATGGCCATCTTCCAGTACACCAACGGCTTCTACAATCCGCGACGCCGGCACTCAGCATTGGGCTGGAGAAGCCCGGTCGCTTTCGAACGGAAAGTGGCCTAAACGAGCAACTGGGGCGGCACTAAAACGCGACACGTCCACTCGAAGCAGGTTCGATCCCTCTCCTGTCATGGGAACCTTCTGTCTGATGATCGAGAAGGCCTCAATCGTCAGGCAGAAATGCCGTTCCCCAAATGCACCACTGTCAGATCATCGCTGAACCCCAGCCACCCGCGCCATTGCCGCGGAGCGGCTTCGTCCTCGGGTCGGCTACCGGTCTGATCCATATGTCCTCTCCCTGATGTCGATGGCGGATATTTCGGCCTCGCAAGCGGACAGAAACGCTGTTTCTGCGTCCGATTGGCGGCGCGCCGGGTTGGTAATCAGGTAGATATTCACCATCGGCAGCTCGTCATAGGGCGGCAGCTGGCGGATGCGCCCGGCTGCGACGTCCTGGCTTGCCACGTGAAGGGGCAATGCGCCTATCCCGATATTCGCCATGATCATCCGGCGGATTTCATTCAAGCTTGAGGACACGCCGCGCCAGGTATTGGCCAAGCCCATGCGGGCACGCAGGCGTGAAATGGCTTCAAGCGGGCCGCCTTCAGCTTCGGTTTGAAAAGCTACAAACGGTTCGCCCTCCAAGTCCTCCGGGGTGATGGTCCGAGCGCCGAATAATGGGTGGCGTGCGCCGCAATAGAGGCCAAAGTATTCCCGGTACAGGACCATGGTGTCCAGGTTTTGAGGAAGCGCTGACAGCAGGCATATCCCGAAACTGGCACGGTTTTGGGATATCATGGTCTCGACATCGTCGCTTTCGTGCACAGAGAAGGAATAGGTGACGTGCGGATGGGCCGCGCTGAACCGGCTCAGAAAATCTTCGAAATGCTCAGAGATCACAGAACTGGTGATGGCTATCGAGAGGTGCCCGCGCAGCTCTGTATTGTCGGCGTCAAGCAGAGATGGAAGCTGAGAGACGGAGCCGAAAATTTTGGCGCATTCCGTGTAAAGCGCCTGTCCCGAGCGGGTTATGGTGAACTCATTCGGCTTGCGAATGACAAGCGTCTTGCCGGTTGTTTGTTCAAGGCGTTTCAGGGCCGCGGACACCGTTGGCTGTTTCAGCCCTAGAAAATCCGCGGCCTTAGAGATGCCGCGCTGCTCGGCGACCACCATGAAAGTGCGCAGCAGGTTCCAATCCAGGTTCCAGGGGAAACGCTGCTGATGCGGCAGGCTCATAGATTTCACCTATATTGAAGGTAGCATATATTTATTTGCGCAATACAGGACGGTTGTGCAAGCTTTTGTTCAAGCGGCTCGTCCGCCACTGCGCACGGGCGAAAAGCCCGGCCTGTTTCAATAGGGAGAAAAAAATGACTGTCCGCCGAACCGTCCTGAAATCCGCGATTGCCGCAGCTGCCCTTGCAGTGGCCGGATTGAACACTGTTTCTGCAGAAGAGCTTGGCACCTTGAAAGAAAAGGGTGTCATCCGCATCGCAATGTCGGGTGCATACCCTCCGTTCAACTTTGTGAACGACGAAAACCAGGTTGTCGGCTTTGATCCGGCCATCGGCACCGAGATTGCCAAGAGGATGGGGATGGAAGCGGAAATCGTGACCACCGCATGGGATGGCATTATCGGCGGGCTGCTTGCCAACAAATACGATGCAATCGTTGGATCGATGACCATTACCGAGGAGCGCGATGAAGTTGTCGACTTTGTTGGGCCATACTACTCGGACAAGCGCGCCATCTTTTCCAAGCCGGGATCGGGCATTGCCGGGCTGGAGGATCTCGAAGGAAAGAAAGTCGGCCTGACCCTGGGTGAAACCCATGAGGACTGGGCGCGTGACAAGGGCTACGACATCAACACCTACAAAGGCCTGCCTGAGCTTCTGCTGGAGCTGGAAAACGGACGTGTTGACGCCATCGTCAACGACTCCATCGCTGCCATTCTTGCGATGAAGGAGAAGGGGCAGGAGTTCGAAATGTTCGGCGATCCGACGACCGAGCCTTTCGGGGCAGGCATAGCGATCCGTGAGGGTAGCCCGGAACTGGCGGCGGAAATGCAAAAGGCGCTGGATTCCATGATGGAAGACGGCACCTACCTTGCCATCGCCGAGAAGTGGATTGGCGCGGACATCCGCTGACAAGCCTTCCCCCTGCTGCCCAGCGCCGCGGCAGGGGCTTCGTCAATCCCGCATGACGGATCGCGCGCTCCCGCCAGAACGGACCAGCTGTCCGCGGCTGGATTGCACACGCCGATCTCAGCCAAAATACAGGTGTGGACTTGCATGTTATCCAGCAAGGGAATTCTTCTGCCGCAAACGGGCGCAGTACCGGCGCGCCGTCTAACCAGAGGAGTGGAACATGGACTTTGAATTGATGCTCAAGGTCTATCCGTTTTTTCTGGAGGCGGCCTGGACAACCATTCTGCTGTCGGTGCTGACTGCCATTCTAGGCCTGGCCTGTGGAACGCTGGGCGCTGCTGCCCGTCTGTCGCGTTTTGCGGTTCTGCGGTTGCTTGGTGCCGCCTATGTCAGCCTGTTCCGCGGTACGCCCGCGCTGATCCAGTTATTCATCTTGTATTTCGGCGGCCCGCAAATCGGCATCCAATTGGACGCTTTCGAGGCGGGCGTTATCGGATTGGGCATCAACGCCGGGGCATATGTGACCGAAACGATCCGCGGGGCGATCATCGCAATCGACAGAGGCCAGCGTGAAGCTGCCCGTACCCTGGGGTTGAGCAGCTGGCAGGCGACTTACAAGGTCATCCTGCCGCAAGCTGCGCGGCTGATGGTGCGCCCGCTTGGGGTTAACCTGAATATGCTGGTCAAGGCGACGGCTCTGGTGGCGGCGATCTCGGTCATCGAGCTTACTTACACCGCACAGCGTTATATCGGCTCGACCTACAAACCGTTCGAAATGTTCCTTCTCGCCGGGGTTCTCTACATGATCATCATCTATGCGGTTGGCCGGGGCGTTGCCTGGCTTGACCGCAAAGTTCAAATCACCTGATCGGAAAAAGGAAAGTCAGATGGGCCTCGATTTTTCGATCATTCCCAAATACTTGGATGTGATACTTCTGGGCTGTGCCTGGACCATCGGCATCACCGCCGCTGCTGCGATCCTCAGCTTCTTCGGTGGCATCGTCTTTGCAGTGATTGCGCTCTTTGCACCCTGGATCATCCGCCTGCCTTTCCGCCTGATCGAATGGGTCTTCATGGGGACGCCGCTCCTGCTGCAGCTGTTCCTGATCTACTTTGGCCTGGTGCAGATCGGCATCGACCTGCCGGCGTTCGTGGCGGGGATCATCGGCCTGGGCCTGCACTTTGCGGTTTACAATTCCGAATTGATTCAGACCGCGATCCTTGCCGTGGATAAAGGGCAGATGGAGGCCGCGCGCACCTTGGGGTTGAGCCGTGGTGAAGCCCTGCGCAAGGTGGTGATCCCGCAAGCGGTGCGCGACGTGATCCCGCCGATCGGAAACAACATGATCGCCCTGTTGAAAGACAGCGCCCTGGTGTCGGTGATCGGCGTCAGCGAATTGACGCTTTCGGCGCAGCGGGTGATCGGCAAGACGTACCGCCCGTTCGAATTCTACATCCTGGCTGCCGCGTTCTACTACGTCATCAACCTTTGCATGGAATGGGTGCAGCGCAGGATCGAACGCCGCATCTCCATCTCCCGCTGATTTCAGGAGGCCGCTCATGCCTGAACAGACAGACTTTGTCGAAATACGACACGCACAGAAATCCTTTGGCCCGGTTGAGGTTCTCAAGGACATCAGCCTGACCGTCAAACGCGGGCAGATCGTTGGCATCATCGGATCGTCAGGGTCCGGAAAATCCACGCTATTGCGGGCGATCAACGACTTGGACCCATTGACCAGCGGCGAAATCTGGCTGGATGGGGTGCAGGTGAACAGGAAGCTGCCCCACCGCCAGTATGAAAAGCACATCAATGAGATGCGCCAGCAGGTTGGCATGGTGTTTCAGCACTTCAACCTGTTTCCGCACATGACCGCGCGCGAAAACGTCACCATGGCGCCGAAAATGCTCAAGGGGCTGTCCAAGCAGGAGGCCGACAAGCTGGCCGAAGAGCAACTGGACAAAGTGGGGATGCTGGAGCGGATCGACTACTACCCCTCGCAGCTGTCCGGCGGGCAAAAACAGCGGGTCGCGATCGCACGGGCGCTGGCCATGAAGCCGAAGCTGATGCTGTTCGACGAAGCAACTTCGGCGCTGGACCCCGAACTTGTGGAAGAGGTGAACCTCGTTATGAAGCGGCTCGCCGAAGAGCATATGACGATGATCATCGTGACCCACGAAATGGATTTTGCAGCCTCGGTCTGCGATCGCGTCCTGTTCATGGACAAAGGCGTCGTTGTTGAAGAAGGCCCGCCGGAGATCGTGCTGAAGACCCCGGCCAAGGAAAGAACACGCGAATTTCTTCGCAAGCATATCGAGGGTGCAAAGTGAGCGACGCAAACTCCTGCCTGTTCTACCAGTCCCGCACACCGCGCCCGTTTCTGGATTACGGCGAGGGCATCTACCTGTTCGATGAGACTGGTAAACGCTACATCGACGGCTCCTCCGGTGCGATGGTGTCGAACATCGGCCATTCCAATCCGCGCGTTTTGGCCAAGATGAAGGCACAGATGGACAAGGCCACCTTTGGCTACCGCCTGCATTTCCGCACCCATCCATCAGAGGATCTGGCGGCAAAAACCGTCGCCATGACGCCGGAAGGGCTGGACCGGGTGTTTTTCGTGTCCGGCGGTTCGGAAGCGGTTGAAAGCGCTGTGAAATTGGCCCGGCAATACGCGGTCACCCAGGGCCAAAGCAGCCGCCACAGGGTGATTTCACGCTTTCCCTCGTATCACGGCTGCACCTTCGGCGCGCTGGATCTGACAGGGTACGACCCGCTGCGCGAACCGTTTGCACCAATGCTGGAGGGCATGCCCAAGGTGGCGGCGCCCGCGACCTATCTCGACCGCGATGACCTGAGCGAAGAAGAGCGCGGGCTGAAATATGCGGAGCTGCTGCGGGACCGGATCCTGGAAGAAGGGCCGGAAAACGTGCTGGCCTTTCTGATGGAGCCGGTCGGCGGGGCCTCCACCGGGGCCCTGGTCGCGCCGGACAGCTACTATGGCCGTGTCCGCGAAATCTGCGACGAGTTCGGTGTTCTGCTGATCTACGACGAGGTCATGACAGGCGCCGGCCGGACCGGCAAATTCCTGGCTGCCGAGCATTGGGGCATCACCCCGGATATCGTCGCCCTGTCCAAGGGCTTCGGCGCAGGCTACGCGCCCTTGGGGGCGATCGTCGCCAGCGCGCGCCTGGTGGAGCCGGTTCTGGACGCCGGCGGCTTCCTGCATGGCTTCACCTATGCAGGGAATCCGCTTGCCTGTTCCGCCGGGCTTGCCGTTCTGGAAGAGTTGGAAGATCAGGGGCTGATCGGGAACGCTGCCAAGATGGGGGAGGTCCTTATGGCAGGCCTGCGTGCATTGATGAACCGCTATCCCTTTATCGGCGACGTGCGCGGCAAAGGGCTTCTGACGGCCTTCGAGCTTGTCTCGGACCGCGCAACCCTGGCCCCCTTGCCGCCAAGCCTTGATGCTCATGCGCGGCTTGTCGAACTTGCTTATGAGCGCGGCCTGATCATTTATTCCCGGCGCACCCGCGGCGGCACCGCTGGTGACCATTTCCTGATTGCCCCGCCGCTGATTGTCACCGAAGCGCAGATCGGTGAAATCATGGCGATCCTGCAGGACGCTCTGGATGCATTTGCCAACGAGGCGGGACTGCCTATCGCGGAGGCCGCATGAGGCTGCCTGACAAAAGCTGCACAATCGAAAGCGCTATTGCCGGCATCAAGGATGGCAGCACGGTGATGGTGGGCGGCTTTGGTGTGCCCGGCACACCAATGGCGCTGATCAGGGCTCTTGCTGCCCACGGCGCGCGCCGCCTGACGCTCATCAAGAACGACGCGAACGAGCCCGGCATGGGAATCGACCATCTGTTGCAGAGCGGGCAGGTGGCGCGGCTTATCACCACCCATCTGGGGCTGAACAGCCACGCGATTTCGCTGATGAACGAAGGCAAGATCGAGGTCGAATTCAACGCGCAAGGCATTCTTGCCGAACGCATCCGGGCGGGCGGCGCCGGGATCGGCGCGGTGCTGAGCGATATTGGCATCGGCACAGAGCTGGCGGCCGGAAAGCAGGTGGTCGAGATCGCAGGACGGCCCCATTTGGTCGAGACCGCCCTGCGCGCGGACGCGGCGCTGATCCATGCCGGCCGGGCGGATACCTTCGGCAATCTTGCCTATGCCGCGACAGCGCGGAATTTCAATCCGCTGATGGCGATGGCATCCGATTGCGTGATTGTTGAGGCCGAGACCCTTCTTCCGCCGGGGGGGCTGGCGGCGGATGCAATTCATACGTCCGGAGTTTTTGTCGATCACGTGGCTGAATTGGGTGAGCTGTCGGAGGAGTACGCCGTTGTCCAGCGCTAAGGAACGCATGATTGCCCGCGCCGCGCGTGAGATTGCACCGGGCATGGTGGTCAATCTCGGGATCGGCTTGCCGACCCGGGTCGTCAACCATCTGCCTGCTGATTTCCCGGTATGCCTGCATACCGAAAACGGCCTGGCGGGCATCGGCCCGGCGGTGCCGCCGGAACAGGCGGACCGCAATCTGATCGACGCAGGGGGCGGCTATGTCTCGACCGTGCCGGGATCGGCCTTTTTCGACAGCGCCACCAGCTTTGCGATGGTGCGCTCCGGGCGCCTGGATCTGACTATGCTGGGGGCGTTCGAGGTCGGCGCGAATGGTGATCTGGCCAACTGGAAAATCCCTGGTAAGTTCAGCCCCGGCGCAGGCGGCGGCATTGAGCTTGCGCAGAAAGCGCGGCGGGTGGTGGTGCTGACCACGCATACCGACCGGGCCGGCAATCCCAAACTGAAGTCCGAATGCGCCCTGCCGCTGACGGCCCGCGGCTGTGTGGCGCGGGTTTTTACCGATCTGGCAGTGATTGATGTGTCGCCGCAGGGATTTGTTCTGGCTGAAACTGCAAAAGGTGTCAGCGCGGCTGAAGTGGCCGAGGCCACCGGCGCACCGCTGATCCGTCCTGATACCGACCTGCCAGCATTTTGAGGCTCATGATGCAAGATGATCTGAAAAACCGGCTGTGTGACACCGTAGACGCTGGTTTCGACCGGCAAGTCCGATTCCTGTCCGAGCTGACGGCGCACCCGTCGACGCGGGGCAATGAGCAGTCGGCACAGGATTTCATGGCATCTGAACTGGCCGCGCGCGGTTATGAGGTCGACCGCTGGCAGATTGACGTTGCCGGGATCCGGCATTTGCCCGGGTTCTCACCGGTGCTCGGTCCTTATGAAGATGCCGTCAACGTAGTGGGCATTCACCGCGCTCAGGCGCCTGCAGGCCGCTCGCTCATCCTGAACGGGCACATTGACGTGGTGCCCGCCGGGCCGCTGGACATGTGGGACAGCCCCCCGTTCGAGCCGCGTGTGGAAGCAGGCTGGCTCTATGGCCGCGGCGGCGGGGATATGAAGGCGGGCCTGGCTTCGAACCTCTTTGCGCTGGACGCTCTCAGGGCCTGCGGGCTGGCCCCTGCCGCGGATGTGTTCTTCCAATCCGTGGTCGAGGAGGAGTGCACCGGCAACGGCGCGCTGGCCTGCCTGGCGCGGGGCTATACCGCTGACGCGGCTTTGATCCCCGAGCCGTTTTCCGAACGTCTGGTCACCGCGCAGCTGGGCGTGATCTGGTTTCAGGTGCATCTCAAAGGCCTGCCGGCTCATGTCGCCTATGCCGGCAGCGGAGCCAACGCGATCGAGGCGGCCTTTCCGCTGATCCGGGCGCTGCATGAAATGGAGCACCGCTGGAACGCAGCCGGGAACCGCCCGGCCGATTACGCCCATATGGATCACGCGCTTAACCTGAACGTCGGCAAAATCGAAGGCGGCGACTGGACCAGCTCGGTGCCCGCCTGGTGCGTTTTCGATGTGCGAATGGCAATATTCCCTGGCCAGTCCATCGACGCCGCAAAGGCCGAGATCGAACAGGTGATTATGGATACCGCGCGCGAAAATGACTTCCTGCGTAATGCCTTGCCCGAGATTGTCTATCATGGCTTTCATGCCGAAGGGTACGCGCTGTCGCAGGACAGTTCCGCCAAAGCCGCGTCCGCGATTGCCGCGCTTGATCAGGCGCACCAATCCGCCACCGGTGAGGCCCTGGCGCGCGAAGCGATCACCGCCACCACCGATGCGCGTTTTTTCGGCCTCTATGCGGACACTCCGGCGCTGGTTTATGGCCCGCGCGCCGAAGCGATCCACGGTTTCAATGAACGCGTCGACCTGGAAAGCGTACGCCGCGTCACCAGGGCCACAGCCATGTTCATCGCCGATTGGTGCGGAACCGAAGAGATCTGAGGACCTTTCACATGCGCGACGCCTTCATCGTTTCCACCGCCCGCACGCCGATAGGCAAAGCCTATCGCGGTGCGTTCAACAATCTCGAGGCGCCGGGCCTGGCCGCGCCCGCAGTCACAGCAGCCCTCGCCGCCGCCGGAGTGCAGGGCGGTGACGTCGAAGAGGCCGTTTTTGGTTCGGCATTGACGCAAGGCACATCCGGTGTGAACGTCGCCCGCCATATTGCCCAGGCTGCCGGGCTGCCCGACAGCGTCGCCGGGGCCACGGTGGACCGCCAGTGCGCCTCGGGCCTGAACGCCATCGCGATGGCCTCGCACATGGTGCGGTGCGAAGAGGTCAGTATTGCGCTGGCCGGTGGGCTCGAAAGCATCTCTTTGGTTCAGAATGCGCATTGGAACGGGCATCGCTATCGCGATCCGAATGTTCGGGACGGTTATTATATGGCCATGCTGGACACCGCCGAAGTGGTGGCCGGCCGCTATGGCGTGACACGAGAAGCACAGGACGCTTATGCGCTGCAAAGCCAGATCCGGACTGCAAAGGCGCAGCAGGCCGGGCTGTTTGCTGATGAAATCGTGCCCGTTGACGCGGTCAAGGTTGTCACAGACAAGGCGAGCGGGGAAACCCGTGAAGAACGGGTCCGGCTGGTGCAAGACGAATGCAACCGCCCCGGTACTACCTCTGCCGGGCTGGCGGGGCTGGCGCCGGTGCGCGGCGCGGGGAAAACCGTGACTGCAGGGAATGCGAGCCAGCTCTCCGACGGCGCGGCGGCCTTGGTGGTGATGGAGGCCGGCGAGGCCCGCCAGCGGGGACTGACCCCATTGGGAGCCCTGCGCGGCTTTGCTGCCGCGGGTGTTGCTCCCGAAGAAATGGGCGTCGGCCCGGTAGTGGCCATTCCGCGCCTGCTGGAGCGAGCCGGGCTCAGCATGGATCAGATCGGCCTATGGGAAATAAACGAAGCCTTTGCCGCGCAGCTGCTCTATTGCCGCGATGCTCTGGGCATTCCCGATGACCGGCTGAACGTGAATGGCGGCGCGATTTCCATCGGCCACCCCTATGGCATGTCCGGCGCCCGCATGGCGGGGCACATCCTGCTGGAAGGCCGCCGCCGCGGTGTGACGTGGGGCGTGGTATCCATGTGTGTCGGCGGCGGGCAGGGCGCCGCCGGGTTGTTCGAGATTTTCTAAGGAGGTTCTGATGGCCGCTCTTTCTGCTGAACAGATCAGCCAGCTGACGGCTTTGCGCCAGGAGTTGCACCGCCGCCCCGAGATTTCCGGTGAGGAGGCCGGAACCGCTGAGCGCATCGCGGCCGAACTGACCGCGCTGGGGGCGGACCGGATCTGGCGCGGCCTCGGCGGTCATGGTGTTGCGGCAGAGTTCACCGGGGCGCAGGACGGCCCCGCCGTGCTGTTCCGATGCGAGCTTGACGGGCTGCCGATCCGCGAAATCTCGGATCTGCCTTACAGGTCGGAGGTAGAGGGCAGGGGGCATTTGTGCGGCCATGACGGGCATATGGTATCGGTTCTGGGGGTTGCGATGCGGCTGGCCGGCTGCCGCCCTGCCGCCGGGCGCGTCATTGTGCTGTTTCAGCCGGCCGAAGAAACCGGTGCCGGTGCCGAGGCGGTGATCAAGGATCCGCGCTGGCCCGAAATCCGCCCGGACTTTGCCTTTGCTTACCATAATGTGCCCGGCCGGCCGCTCGGCGAGATTGGCCTGCGGCCGGGGGCGGGCAATTGCGCTTCGCGAGGGATGCAGATTCTGCTGGAAGGAAAGAGTTCGCATGCTGCAGCCCCCGAGGACGGGATTTCGCCCGCCAATGCAATGGCGGAGCTGATGGCCGGGCTGCCGGCACTCAGCCAGGGCGTAATCGGTGATGCCGGTTTTGCGCTCAGCACCCTGACGCATGTGAAACTGGGCGAACCTGCTTTCGGTATTTCGCCAGCCGACGGGGAGATGCGCGTCACGCTGCGCTCAATGACGAATGAGCGGATGGACACCCTGATCGCCGAGGCGCGAAGACAGGTCGAAAGCAGCGCCGTCGGCCTGAAAGCGGAGGTACGATGGCACGATGTTTTCCGCGCAGTCGAGAACGATGAACAGGCCACCGAAATCGCGCAAGAAGCGGCGCAAGCGCTGGGGCAGACCTGCCGCGACATGCCTGTCCCGATGCGCTGGTCCGAAGATTTCGGGCGCTTCGGAGAAGACGGAGCCAAGGCGGCCTTGCTCTATGTCGGATCCGGTGAGGAGCATCCCCAGCTTCACAACCCGGATTATGATTTCCCCGATGCGCTCCTTCCGATTGTGACAGATTTGTTTTGCGGGATTGCCGATAGACTTCTCGGGCGGTCGCAGGCCTGAAGATGCCGGACATCTGCCCTGCCTCGTGGTGCACAGTTCACCGCGACCGCATTTCGAGAAACCTTGAGCTTGCTCTGGGTCTCGTCCCGAAGGGCAGGCGCTTTTGTGCCGTGCTGAAAGCAGACGCCTATGGTCACGGCATTCAGCAAGTTGTTCCCCTGGTGCAAGAACAGGGTGTCAAATGTATTGGCATCACCAGCAATTCCGAGGCGCGGGCCGTGCGCCAGGCGGGCTTCAAAGGGGCTGTCATCCGCCTTAGGGCGGCAGCGCCCCAGGAAATTGAGGGGGCTTTGGAGGACCGGGTCGAAGAACAGGTTGCCTCGCGCCGAGCCGCACAGCAAATCCGTGCCAGCGCAAAGGCCGGACGGTACAAGGCCAGTGTGCATCTCTCTTTGAACGCAGCAGGAATGTCGCGCGATGGGTTGGAAGTCTCGACGGAGGCCGGCAAGGAGACTTGCCGCGAAATTCTGGACTGCCTGGGGGAGCGCATTGGCGGGATCTGCACTCACTTTCCGTCAAATGACCGGCCCGAACTGCAGCAAAGCAACCGGCTGTTCCAGCAGCAGGTTTCCTGGGTGTTTGAAAACAGCAATTTGGAACGGTCTGATGTTGTCGTTCACGCAGGCAGTTCGCTGACACTGATTTCAGAGACCGCAATTGAAACAGACATGTATCGCTGCGGTGCCATACTGTATGGGATATTGAAGCCGGAACTGGGCTTTTGCAGCACGATGGACCTGGAAGCGCGCGTGGTGAGCCTGCAAGACTACCCTGAAGGGTCAACCGTTGGTTATGACAGGGAGCACCGCCTTAACCGGGCCCGCCGCTTGGCCTGTATTGCGATCGGGTACGAAAACGGTTTCAGGCGGCTTTCTCGGAATGGCAGCGTTGTTGTGGGCGGGCGCTTTCTGGCGCCAGTGATCGGCAAGATCTCCATGAATGCGATTGTAGCTGATGTGACCGGAGCTGACGGCATTCAAGTCGGCGACACAGTCAGCGTGTTCGGCGGCCGGGGGGCTGCACCGATCCGGCCGCTTATGGCCGAAAGCCAGTTCCGCACGATCATGGCGGACCTTTACACCGACTGGGGCAGGCGGAATTACCGGTACTATATCAATCAATAGTCTGCGGATGGTATCGCGAAGACAGCTCCGGCTGTGCTGAGCAGCCGCCGCGGACAGCCCTCCAGGTGTGGTTCAGCTTGACCGTTGCTGCATGTCCAGCCGTACAGCAAATGCTGCAAATCCAGTTCACGAAGTGGTCAAGGATTCTCCTGTATCCAAAACCGGCGCCGCATCAATGTCCTCCGCGTCCAGCATGGCGGCGACACGCTCCAGCGCCGCAATCAGCCCCGCTTGCTCCCAATCTTCCATCGCTTCAAATTTACGGACGAACCGCTGCTGAAGGGGGTCCGGAGCTTCCGTAATTGCCCGGCGGCCTTTTGCGGTAACGGAAATATTGGTTTGACGCCGGTCTGCCAGCGATTTTTCACGCACAGCCATCTCCTTGCGCACCAGTTTGTCGACAAGTGAGGTCACGGTAGCTTGGGAGATCCGCATCTGCTGGGAAATCGCCTTGGCTGTGCAGCTCTCATTTCCGGCGATGATTTGCAGAACCCGGAACTGCGGAGCCGTCAGGTCGACTGATTGGGCAAGCTCGCGCCCGAACATGTCGGTCGCGCGCAAAATCCGCCGCAGGGCTATCAGACTGGCATCAATACGGTCCATCTTCAGTTTCTGACAGAGCCCGAAGCGATAATCAAGCCGAGCGGAACCGCGGTTTTGCTTTGACAAGCGAAACACAAGAGGTCGAATGTGCCGACGCTCGCGTGCCTTGTTTTGCAGAAAAACGACACATTGCCGCAATTTGCGACAACCGCTTGAGGGGGGTGCTTTGAGGTGGTACTTAGCTAATCAAATTAAATGGAGGCGCCGAGACAGATGCGGCATGCATTAGAGTTTTTCCGGAAATCAACACCAGCGCTGCGCGAACCTGCGGCCGAAGACGGAGCTGAAATCTGGGAGCTGGTGCGCGCCTGCAAACCGCTCGACGAAAACTCGATGTACTGCAATCTGATCCAGTGCGACCATTTCCGCGAAACTTGCGTGGTTGCTGAGATTGATGGCGAAATCGCTGGCTGGGTTTCTGCCTACGTTTTGCCTGACGATCCGGAAACGCTGTTTGTCTGGCAGGTTGCGGTGTCGGAAAAGGCCCGTGGTGCCGGGCTTGGTTCGCTGATGCTGAACGGCCTGCTGCGCCGCGATGCCTGCAAAAACATCAAGCGGCTGCAAACGACCATCACCCAAGAAAACAGAGCGTCCTGGGGGCTGTTCCACACATTCGCAGCTAACCGGAGCGCGCCGCTGAAGAGCCAGCCCTACTTTACTCAGGCCCGGCATTTCAGGGACCGCCAGAGCACCGAGCACATGGTCACGATCGATTTCTCCGAGGCGCCCGGCAGGGCAGCCTGAGGGCGTTTACATCCATGTGGCGCTTGCCCGTTCTGACCTGCTTAATTCCAAGAGGACACACTATGCCGACTGATACGTCAGCCGAGATTTCTATTTTCAAGCGCCGCGAGTCCGAAACGCGCAGCTATTGCCGTGGCTTCGATACGGTCTTCACCCGTGCCAGCGGATCCGAACTGACGGACGACAAGGGGCGCCGGTACATCGACTTTCTCGCTGGCTGCTCTTCGCTCAACTACGGGCATAACGATCCGGACATGAAGGCGGCCCTGATCGAACATATCTCGTCCGACGGCCTTGCCCATGGCCTGGATCTGCATACCGATGCAAAGGCTGCCTTTCTGGAGGCCTTCGACCAGCAGATCCTGCGGCCGCGCAGCATGGACCACAAGGTAATGTTTACCGGCCCGACCGGTGCCAATGCCATTGAAGCGGCGCTCAAGCTGGCCCGCAAGGTGACCGGCCGCACCAATGTCATTGCCTTTACCAACGGCTTTCACGGCGTCACGATGGGTGCTCTTGCGGCAACCGGCAACGGTTATCACCGCGGCGGTGCCGGGTTGGCGCTGAACGGCGTGACCAGGATGCCCTATGACGGCTATCTCCCCGGAGGCGCTGATACGGCGGATTATCTTGAAGCCATGCTGAACGACCGCTCCAGCGGTGTGGACGCCCCGGCTGCAATTTTGCTGGAAACCGTGCAGGGCGAAGGCGGTCTGAATGCAGCCAGCCCCGAATGGGTGCAGCGCATCGCCGCGCTGGCGAAGGACCACGGCGCGCTGCTGATCATTGACGATATTCAGGCCGGCTGCGGCCGGACCGGAGGCTTCTTCTCGTTCGAGGAGATGGGTATCACGCCGGACATCGTAACCCTGGCCAAATCGGTGTCGGGCTTTGGCCTGCCGATGGCGCTGATGCTGGTGCGCCCGCAGCACGACATCTTCGGCCCGGCAGAACACAACGGCACTTTTCGCGGCAACACCCATGCTTTTGTCACGGCCCGGGTTGCGATCCGCAAGTTCTGGACGGACGACCGTTTCCAAAGGGACGTTGCGGCCAAATCCCGGCTCCTGACAGCTGCCCTGGAGGAGATGAGCGAGCTGCTTCCTGGTTCCTGTCTGAAGGGGCGCGGCATGATGCAGGGCCTGGACGTGGGCTCAGGCGAGCTGGCCGCCAGCATTTGCGCGTGTGCTTTCGAGAACGGTTTGATCATCGAAACCTCAGGCAGCGAGGACCAGGTGGTGAAGGTTCTGGCGCCGCTGACGACAGACAACGAGACTTTCCTTAAGGGCCTGAAAATTCTGCGCGACGCGATCCGCGGCGTGACGGACTCAAGCAAATTCGCAGCGGAGTAAGACATGATTGTTCGCGACTATAACGATATCGTCAAAAGTGAGCGCAACCGCGTTGTTTCAGACGCAAAATGGTCTTCGGTCCGGATGCTGCTGGCGCAGGACGGAATGGGGTTTTCCTTCCATATCACCTTTCTTGAGGCCGGTTCCGAACACACGTTCGAATACAAGAACCACTTTGAAAGCGTCTATTGCATGCAGGGCTCCGGCTCGATCACCGATCTGGCAACCGGCGAAACCCATCTGATCCGGCCCGGCGTCATGTATGCGCTGGATAAGCATGACCGTCACACCCTGCGTGCCGAGGAAGAGCTGGTCATGGCCTGCGTGTTCAATCCGCCGGTCACCGGCAGCGAAGTCCACCGCGAAGACGGCTCCTACGCGCTCGAAACCACTTGAAGAGGCCCCGGTGCCAGCCGGGGGATAGGCAGTGAATTTTCCCGAACATACCGTCGAGAAGATCGGCGGCACGTCGATGTCCCGCATCCGGGAGCTGCGTGACACTTTGATCATTGCTGACCGTTGCGGCAGCGCGCTCTATCACCGGATCTTTGTTGTTTCCGCTTTTGGCGGGATCACCAACTTGCTGCTGGAGCACAAGAAATCCGGGGAACCAGGCGTCTATGCCCTGTTTGCCAACGACGACAACGATCATGGCTGGCTTGATGCGCTGAGCCGCGTGGGGGAAGCGATGGCCGGTGTCCACAACGGCGTTTTGGATAATCCGGCCGACCGGGCGCTGGCTGAAGACTTTGTGCGCGACCGCATTGAAGGGGCCCGCAGTTGCCTGTTCGACTTGCGGCGCCTCTGCTCTTACGGCCATTTTCGCCTGTCGAGCCAGATGATGCTGGTGCGCGAGCTGCTGTCCGGGCTGGGCGAGGCGCATTCTGCATTTGTCACGACCCTGATGCTGCAGCGCGCTGGTGTGAATGCCCGTTTCATTGACCTCAGCGGCTGGCGCGATGAAAGCGAATGCTCGCTCCAGGAGCGGATTGCCGGCGGCCTCAGCTCTCTCGACCTGGCTTCGGAACTGCCTGTTGTCACCGGCTATGCCCAGTGCCGCGAAGGCCTGATGCGGGAGTATGACCGAGGGTATTCCGAGGTTACCTTTTCCAGCATCGCGGCCTTCACCAGGGCAAAAGAGGCGATCATCCACAAGGAGTTCCATCTGTCCTCTGCAGATCCGGCGCTGGTGGGCGCGGATGCCGTGCGCAAACTGGGGCACACGAACTATGATGTTGCCGACCAGCTGTCGAATATGGGGATGGAAGCCATTCACCCCAATGCCGCTAAGATCCTGCGCCAGTCAAACGTTGCCCTGCGCGTTACCAATGCCTTCGAGCCTGCCGACCCCGGCACGCTCATCGACGGTCAGCCTGCCGAAGTCCCGGAAGTTGAAATCGTGACCAGCCTTGATGTTATTGCGCTGGAGCTGTTCGAGCAGGATATGGTCGGCGTCAAAGGCTATGATGCCACTGTGCTTGAGGCTTTGCGCCGCCACAGCGTCCGGATCGTTTCCAAAAGCTCGAACGCGAATACCATCACCCACTATGTCGAGGCATCGCTGAAGGCCGTGCGGCGGGTGGTGAATGATCTGGAGCGTGTCTACCCGTCGGCCCAGGTCGATGCGCGGGCTTTGTCCATCGTCTCAGCCATCGGGCGCGATCTGTCCGGGGTGCAGGCGCTCGGCCGCGGGCTTGCAGCTTTTCACAAGGCAGGTGTCGACGTGATCGCGGCGCACCAGACGCCGCGCAACGTCGATGTTCAATTTGCGGTGCCAAGGACATCAGCGGAAACAGCGGTCGCGGTTTTGCACGCGGCGCTCATTCCGGGCGCCGGTCAGGCTGCAAAAGCAAAAGCGGCGTGAAGCGGCTGCTGGACCCTTGCTGTGCAGCCGGTTCGGCGCGGCGGCCGGGAGCAGGGAACGGCAATGTGGTATCCTGATCCTGAAACGCTTCATTCACCTCTGCACGCCAGCCTGGCAGTAGCCATTGAACAGGCCATTCTGACCAAAGAACTCCCCGCCGGCGCCCGGCTGCCGCCGCACCGTAAGATGGCAGACCGGCTTGGGCTGAGCGTTCACACCGTCAGCAAAGCCTACGAGAGCTTGCGCAAGCAGAACCTGATAGACGGGCAGGTCGGACGGGGCAGCTATGTTTGCGGTCCCGCGCCGCACCCTGCTCCGCAAAGGTCAGAGCGCGAAGGCGGCTTTGATTTCTCCACCGTCAGCCCCGTCCGCAACAAAGAGCACAGCAAGCGGTTTCAGACGTCATTGCAGGAGCTTGCGGCAGAACTGGATCCCTCGGCACTGCAGGCCTGCGGCGCCGTCGCCGGGAGCGGGGCGCACCGGGCTGCCGGGGCCCGGTGGCTGGCAGCCTGCGGGCTTGCGGCTGCACCAGAGCGGGTTCTTTTGACAAACGGCGGCAGCCTCGGAATGTCCGCCGCCTTGTCCGCTCTGACCCGCCCGGGCGACACTGTTTTGGCAGACAGCATTACACACAACCTGCTCGTATCGGGCTGCTCCTACTTGGGCTTGAAGCTTGCGGGACTGAAGGCGGACTCTGATGGCATTTTGCCGGACGCACTGGAGGACGCCTGCCGGACGTCCGGCCCCAAGGTGCTGTGCCTGCGGCCTTCACTGGCCAATCCGGTTCCGGTCATGATGCCGGAGGACCGGCGCAGGGATCTGGCCCGGATTGCGGATGCCCATGATCTCTGTATCGTTGAAGATGATCCGCTTGGCCCCGTGGCAGAGGACCGCCCGCCGCCGGTGTCGGCGCTGCTGCCGGAGCGTTCAGTATATCTGACTACCCTCAGCACATGCGCGATGCCCGGGCTGCAGGCCGGGTACATGGCCGCCCCGGGCCATCTGCGTCCAGCTCTGACAAGCCGCTTGCTGAGCTTCGGAGGAGCGGGCGCGCCATTAATGTGGGAGCTGGCCAGCCGCTGGGTGACGGACGGCACAATGCTGGAATTCACCAGCTGGCAGCGCCACGCCTTCAACAGACGGCACCGCATCGCCAGCCGGGTCTTCCGGGGAGTTTCCTGGAGGGGGCATCCCTCTGCCTTGCATCTTTGGCTGCCGCTGCCTGAAGGGTGGAGTTCCGGCAGCTTTTCGCAATACGCGCGTCAGCTGCAAATAGCTGTTGCACCTGATACGCCATTCCTGGCCTCCGGCACGTGCCCACCTGGCGCTGTGCGGGTTTCTCTGGGTGCGGTGCAGGATGAAAGTCATTTCCGTAAAGGGTTGGAGTTGCTTGCAGCACTTCTAAGGATGGAACCGGGCTGCCTGCCGCATCTGGCGCTTTAGCACCGGCGCCCGGATGGTGGTGTCAAAGCTTGCAAGCGTTCCTTCCGGCAGGGTCGGCCTCGCCGCCTGGATTGCCCGCTGCGCTTGCTTCGATCCTTGGGAATTCCGTTTGATGCAGGAGTGTCTGAAATCCGAATGCCGGACTGCTGCGTTCGGAGCGTATTTGGCTGACATGCGGGTCAGCTCTACAACAAACAGCCAGACCTGTGTCCCGCGCCAGACCCTGCACCCCGCATTAGCGCACAACCGTTGCTGTTCAGAGACTGACAAAAGGTCCACTGCCGGATGGCCTAAGAAACGCCTCGCTGGTCAGGGTCCTTGCCGCAGAATGTTGGCCGTTCGCGCTGTAAATCCGCACCTTTGCTTCAGAGCCCAGACTCCCGCTGAACCTTTCAAAGGTCGAAGTGATCCGGAAAAAGACTGTTTGCGATGTAGAGGCAGACACGTTCGGCGCGGCACCGGTCGAATTCTTCTGAGTGGAGATGGAAATCTGTCCACATGCCTTCGAAGAGCGCAATAAAGGCGTCGGCCGCAAGATGGGCGTCGCCATTTGGGTACTTACCCTCGTCGATCAGGCTCTGGCAGATCTCCACGATCGTGTTGTGAAAGCTCGCATCTCTTGAATCGATGTATTTGTGGTACTCGGGATTCGAGCAAGCCTCGGACCTGAACGCGAACCAGATTGCCACATCACGTTCATTCAGAATATCCGGTGACAGATCAACTTTGATAATCCCCATCAGCTTGTCCCTCGCGGAGAGGTCAGGGTTGCGGGCAATCTTTTTCCAGCGTTCGGAATAACTGTTAGACAAGTCTTCAGCGACCGCCAGCAAGAGGTTTTCCTTTGTCTTGAAGTGCAGATTGATCATGCCCCGCGATAGGCCTGATATCTTCTGAATCGCTGCAATCGTCGCCCCGCGGAAGCCGTGTTTGAAAATGGCATCCGCTGCCGAATCCAGAAGGTGGCGCCGGTTCTTCGACTTGCTCAGTTCCCGGGCGTTCTGCCCTTCCTCATGCTGACCGGTGTTGCTCACGTCCTTTGCGAACCTTTCTGACTTGGGTGAATGCCCCTGAGTTTCCAACGGCTTCATACAGCTAAAACCTAATGGCAAAAGCATTTCTTGACAATGAATGAACGTACGTTCAGTTTGTGATTGATGTTACAATCCTGGTGATGCCATGACGCAGCAGACTGCCGACTTCGAAACCGTCCGCGATTGGGACAATGGGAATTTCGTTCATCCGTGGGAGGGAATGGCCTATATCGGCCAGAATGACAGGACTTTCACCGAAGGCGGTGAAGGCATCTATGTCACGACGGAAACGGGCGAGCGCCTGATCGATGGACCGGCCGGCATGTGGTGCGTGCAGATTGGCTACGGCAACACTGAGATCGCCGAAGCAATGGCGCAGCAGGCGCGGGAGCTGGCCTATTTCTCGCCGTTCAACAACGCAAACTCCACCTCTGCGCGCCTGGCCCACGAGATTGCCAAGCGGACGCCGGGCGATCTGAACCACGTGTTCTTTACCACCGGCGGTTCAACTGCCGTGGACAGCGCGCTGCGGTTTATCCAGTTCCGCAACAATGTTCTGGGCCGGCCGGAAAAGAAGATCGTGATCTCACGGCAGAAGGCCTATCACGGCTCGACCTATCTGGCGGCCTCGATGAGCGGCAAGGAACGCGACAAGGGCTGGCTGGACCAGGCATCTCATCTGACCCATTTCCTGCCCAACGTGAATCCTTATGTCCGCGCCGAAGGTCAGAGCATCGAGGCGTTTCTGGATGAGAAGGTGGCGGATCTGGAGAACGCCATTCTGCAGACCGGCGCTGACAAGGTGGCGGCATTCATTGCCGAACCGATCCTGTGTTCGGGCGGGGTGATTGTCCCGCCGGCGGGTTACCACAAACGCTGCCTCGAAGTGTGCCGCCGGCACGATGTGCTTTACATCTCTGACGAAGTCGTCACCGGATTCGGCCGCATGGGCCACTGGTTCGCCTCCCAGAAGGTGTTTGATATCGTTCCCGACATCATCACCTGCGCCAAGGGCATGACCTCAGGCTATGTGCCAATGGGGGCCTGCATCATCTCGGACCGGCTGATCGCCGAGGTATCCGGCGACAAGTCCCGGGATGCGACCTTTTCGAACGGGTTCACTTACTCAGGCCATCCGGTCAGTGCTGCCGCTGCGCTCAAAAACATCGAGATCATCGAACGCGAGGGCATCCTTGAGCATGTGCGGGATGTTACTCCCCATTTCGAGGCCCGGCTCGGAGCCCTCGCGGACCTCCCGCTTGTCGGCGATGCCCGCGGCAAGGGGCTGCTCGGCTGTGTCGAATGCGTGGCAGATGCGTCGGCCGACGATGTTCTCGCACTCGACAAGACCGTGGGCGCCATGATCGATGCGCATTGCCAGGAAAACGGCCTCATCCTGCGCCCGATCATCAACATGTGCGTGTTCTCGCCGCCGCTGATTATCTCCGAAAGCCAGATCGACCAGATGTTCGACATTCTCGAGAACGGCATCCGCAAGACAACCAGCGATCTCGTCAAGCAGGGGGTCAAGCTCGCATGACACAGTACCGTATCGGGTGACCTCGCCGCCCGTAGACGGCAAGCCGGACGGCAGCCGCCGCTTTCTGTCGACATCAATGTCCACTCGGTTAATGGCGGCGTGATCGGCCGGCAGTACGGGTTGCCCAAGCACGACCAGGAGGCGCTGGACGTCCTTGCCCGCCTGTTCCCCGCAGCGGCCCGCCGCATGGTGCCGCAGGGCGCCGGAAGGCTGCTGTATCCAACCGCGATCGGCTCTGAACCGGCGCGCTCGGGGTGCCCGATAGCGTTGGCGCCGCAGTCACGATCAGCCTTCGGCCCGAGCGGGTACACGTCGGCAGCTGCCGCCCGAAAGGGGCCGATGTGGCGGACCCCCGCGGCGGGCTGATCGGCAAGATGCGGGCCGCGGACCCGATCAAGCCGATCGACACCGCGCGGCTAAAAGCCTGGGATGAACTGCTCCCTGCGCTCGCGCAGCTGCCGGAAGTGTCGTCGGAAGGCCAAGTCTGGATGCTGCCGTTTGATCGGGGCCGCACCGGCCTCGTCTGCTGGATCGATCTCGTCGAAGGCAATATCGACCTGAAGACGCTGGCGGACCCCGCGCCCGCACCTGTAATGGCTGGCCGGCCGAGCTGAGCTGCCGCAGCAATCCGGGCTGCATACGGGCGGATTATGCCGGTGTGATGCGCGCAGTGGCAGAGTTCGAGCTGGTGACCGTGATTGCTGATCCCAGCGACGCTTCCGGAGCGCGCGCGGCACTCGAGGGCTGCGGCAACATTGAGATTCTGGAAATCCCGATCAACGATGCCTGGCTGCGCGACAGCGGCCGGATTGGATAGGCTGGTCCCTGGCCGCAAAATTGTGGGCGTGGACAGCACCTTTACCGCGCTCGATGGCGGCGGTATCGGGTGCATCACGCAGCAGCAGCCCGCAGATTCTCTGGCTGCTCCATAAGGCGCCGCCAAGTGTTATAAATAAGAGTTTGCCTCGTCCGGGGCCAGCTCGGAGCGGTGCCTGCCTCATGGGCACCGGCAAGCTCGGATTCGGACCTGAAGCTCGCTGCAGGCGGCCGCACCAGCGCGAAAGGCGGGCTGTGCGGAGCCCTCAGGGCAGGCTGAACCCGGCACCGTCCTCATGCCATTCAACGCACTGATTTTACGGGGATTTATTGGCGTCTTGCTGGCCTCTTTAGGGCTTCATTAAGCATATCGCCAGACTCTCTGAGGGCATTGTCATCGTTGCGAGGGCGCCATGAATGAGGTCATAACTTCGACAATCCAGACCCCGGCCAAAGGGCTGCAGGAACTTTGGGGCTGGTTCGACGTTAGCCAAGACGACAGGGCCCGGGTATCCGGCCTCATGCCTCTGGCAGAACAGAATATCGAGGCAGTCTTGCAGGAATTCTACAGCCGCGAGGGAGGCTACGACCATCCCGGCGGCGAAGCCCGCCCGCATGGCATGCAAGAGGTCAGGGACGAGCAGCGGCGGCATCTGCTGGAGCTTTTTGAGGCGGGCCTCGATCAGAAATACTACAAGGACCGCAAGCGCGCCGGGCTGTTCAACGAAAGCTATGGCATCTCACCCAGCTTCTATCTTGGACTGTACACCTTCGCCATTAACCGGATCTGCGACCTCGTTCGGGAGAGTGCCGATAACGAAGCAGAGGCCCTCGAAACCGAGAAAGCGCTGCGCAAGACGGCGGCGTGCCATCAGGCCATGACGATTGAGGCGTTCTCGGCAGCCAGGAGCGATGCGATTGAACAGCGCGAACGCCAGCTAAGCGAACTGCCGACGCCGGTGCTGCGCCTGCAGGCGGGGCTGCTGCTGGTGCCTGTGGTCGGCGTGCTGGACAGCCACCGGTCGCGGTTTTTGACGATGCAGATTCTGGATGCAATCCGGGATCAGAACGCCCGCGCAGTGGTGCTGGATATTACCGGGGTGGCTGCGGTGGACAGTATGGTCGCCAACCACTTGATACAGACAATGACGGCAACCCGCCTGATGGGCGCTCACTCAGTGCTGACCGGTATCAGCGCTGAGGTGGCGCAGTCTCTGGTGAAAATCGGTGTCACCGGTGAGGCATTGAACCCGGCAGGAGATCTTGAGCGGGGCGTTGAAACCGCGCGCAAGCTTCTGGAGCGCTAGAGTGGTCCGGCGTGTCCCCATTATAAGCCAGGGCGACCTGCTGATCGCAGCGGTGCAGGAGGAGCTGTCCGACAGCGACATCCAGGAAATGCAAAATCAGATCCTGCTTGAGGTTACCCGCCTGGCGGCTTCCAAGGTGATCCTGGATGTCAGCCTGCTGGATGTCATCGACAGCTACGGCACCAGGATGCTGAGCGATATCGCGGCTTCGGTCGCCCTGCGCGGCGCAAAGATCGCGATAGTGGGCATCCGGCCTGAAATCGCAATGGCAATGGTGCTTTTGGGCCTCAAGCTGGAAAATGTTCCCACAGCCCTGAACCTGGATCACGGTATCGCCATTCTGCGAGACGGTCCATGAACGCGCCCGCAGCGGACCCCGCTGTACTGCTGCAGCCGGTATCCTGCGACAGCGATGTCGTGGCGGCCCGCCAGCTGGCACGCCGCCTCGCTGCCGAGCTGGACTTCAGCAGGCCGGACCAGGCTTTGATTGCAACCGCTGTCTCGGAACTGGCCCGGAACATCGTGAACTATGCGCAAGAAGGAGAAGTGGAGCTTTGCACTGCCAGGGGCGGAACAAAGACCGGTATAAAGGTCACGGCCCGCGACCGGGGGCCGGGCCTGGCTGACGTCGAACTGGCTTTGCAGGACGGCTACTCTACCGGCAACAGCCTGGGCCTCGGGCTGCCGGGAACGCGGCGGATCGTCGATCAGTTCGATATCAGCTCAGATCCTGGCCGGGGTCTTGTCGTGACGGTGGTGAAATGGCGTTAAGTGCAGACAGCGGCAGCATCGACTTTGAAACTGGCGGCTCCCGGATAGATTGGGCCGCGGCACAGGCTTCAAAGATGGCAGGCTCTGTGTGCGGCGACGGCTACTTGCTGCGGCGTGCCGGCAACAGGCTGATGGTGGCTTTGGCGGATGGTGTCGGCAGCGGTCCGGGGGCTCAGGACGCAGCAAATGCCTGCCTGGAAGCACTTGCGACGGTCTCCGTCGGTGAAATTGCGGAGCTGTTCGAAGCTGCGCATGACCGCATACGGGGCACGCGCGGCGCGGCACTTGCTGTGGCGCTGATCGACCCTGACAGGGCGGCCGTTGAATGGGCTGCACTCGGGGATGTGGAGGGGGTCATCTGCGCCCTCCTGCCGGGGGGTGAAGACACCGTTCCGATCCTGCAAAAGGGCGGGACCCTGGGGGTGCATTTCCCCGGTGTATTGTCCCAAACCCAGCCGTTCCCGCCAGACCATGCCCTGATCCTTGCCTCTGACGGGGTTTCGCGGCGCTTCCGCGACGCCTTCCCGATGGCCGGCATGCCGCCGCAGGAGTGGGTGGCCTCCTGTCTCGCGACTTTCGGCAAAGACCATGATGACCGCACGGTCCTGGCTGTTTCCCATCAGCGGAGGCGCCCATGACCGGTGTGGACCGGCACCCGGCCAAAGAGACCTTGACGCTGGTGGCTGAACGTTACGAGACAGCCTTGGCCGCCTACATCGAAAGCGGAAATTCAGAGCACCTGGGGGAGGCGTATGAAACAGCGCGTCTTGCCCTGGAAGCAAACGTGCCGTTGCCGGATTTCGGACTGTTGCATTTCGCCGGGCTGCGCAACAGCCTGCTGCCGGCGGGCGCTTCCGGCACATTCCTTGAGCGGGCGGAGGACTTCTTTCTTGAGGGCGTGGCAGTTTATGACATGGCGCTGCGCGGTTACGTCAGCGGCATGGCCAGCCTGAGAAAGGAAATCGCAGAACGCCGCCGTGTTGAGCAGGAATTGCGTGACATCACCTTTGAGCTGGCCCGCCAGCGGGACGAACTGGACCGGGAGGTCCGGACGCGGACAACAGAGATCCGTCTTCGCGCGGAAGAGCTGGAAGGCAAGAACCGGCAGCTGGTGCAGGCCAATCAGGAACAATCCAATTTCACTTATGCGCTGTCCCATGACCTCAAGACACCGATCAACACGCTTTATTGTTTTCTGGAGGTCCTGCTTGAGGATTATCAGGCGGACTTAAAGCCCGGGGCACGGGAGCTCATCAGTGACCTGATCGGCACTGCAGCGCGGATGCGCCAGCTTGTGGACGACGTGCTGGATTACTCGAAAATTGTCGGCCATCAGTTCACCCCGGAACGGGTGGATCTGCAGATGCTGGTGCGGCAGGTTCTCAAGGACATGGATTCCCTGGCGGCCGGCTCGCAGGCCGAAATCCGTGTGGGGGCTTTGCCCGTGGTCATGGGCAGCCCGTTCCAGATACGGGTTCTACTGACCAACCTGCTGTCAAACGCGCTGACCTATGGCAGCAGCGGGCAAAAGGCGCAGGTCAGGGTGGAGTGTGCGCCAGCCGTCACGGCGGGCAAGGTGCGGCTCTCGGTGTCCGACAACGGGCCCGGCATACCTGAAGACATGCAGGAGAGGATTTTTGAGCTGTTCAAGCGTCTGCACCGCTATGACCAATGCCCCGGCTCGGGTATCGGACTGGCCCTGTGCAAACGGGTGGCCGAAACCCACGGAACAGAGCTTCGGGTGATTTCGCAATCCGGGAAAGGCGCGGCATTCAGCGTCGACCTGAATTTGGAGGAGAAGCAGGATGGATAGCCGCGACAAAGTCGTTTACGTCATAGATGATGACAGAATGGACCGGAAGTTCGCAGAACGCATCATCAGCCGGTCGGAGGTGTTCGATAAGTTCGAGCTGTTCGACGGGCCACTGGCTGCGATGCAATTCATCAGCGACGGCGGGCGGCCGCCGGAACTCATACTTCTGGACATCAATATGCCGCCCATCAGCGGCTTCGAATTTCTTGAAAGATACGCCAGCCAGATCCAGGCTCTGGACCCGGTGCCTGTGGTTGTGATTGTCAGCACCACGGTCAATCCGGCGGATCTGGACCGCGCGGCCAAGTTCCCTTTGATCAAGAAATTCCTTTGCAAGCCTCTGTCGCCAGAGCAATTGGCCGAAGCGGCGTCGCTTTTGCACTGAATTGGCCAGGGGTGCGAAACCTCCGCCGCAGGCGGCGGTTAGCCGTTTGACCACGGCGCCGGTGCTGCTATTCCTGTCGCCTGGTCCGATAGAGAAAGTGACAGCACATGAGCACCGGCAGTCAGCATCACAGCACGGGCACGCCGCCCGGCCGGCCGGAAGGAGCGCAAGCGCCGCTGCTGCGCAAGCGGTTTGACGATGGCCTCGCCGCTGGCAGCCCTTTTGCGAAATGGGCGGCGGTCTGGAAAAAGATGCTGCTGGTGCAGGACGGCTCAGCCACGCTGATTTGCGAAACTCTGGCTGACGGGCCGGTGCAGCTGGACGTGCTGCACCAGAAGGTCACCGCGGATGTTCTGGAGGGAGTCAGGGCGCATTTGCCTGGCACGTCCTTTATCGAACGCCAGGTGTGCATGTCGCACCGGGGCGAGGTGATGATGGATAACCTGACCTATGTCGCGCTGGAGCAGCTCGATCCGGAGGTGCAGCGGCATCTGGAACAGGGGCTGTCGCCAATTGGGTACATCTTCGATATCAAGCTGACCCGCAAAAGACCGGTGCCGTGCCCGGACGGGGTTCTGTCCCGGCTCTGGCAGCGCTGCGGCGTGCCCGACCCGGAGGCGGCAAGGAGTTATGTCCTGGAGATTGAAAACACCTCCTGCATGCTGATCACCGAGACCTACCGATCGGGCATGCTGCAAGGGCTGCCGCTGGCCGGGCCGGACGCGCAGAGCGCCTGATGGGACAGCGGGTTTGCCGCACCTGCAGCAGGCACGCCCATCAGCCCGGCTTGCCTTTACATGGACTGGGACACCTGCCGCGCAAGTTCCGCCAGCGCGCGGGAGAGAGCGTCAGCGGCAGCGGATGGCCCGGTGCCGCTGGCAGGCGCTTGAATGTCGAAAGGTCTGACAAATTCGCGCACGGTGCCTTCGGGCGAGGAGACCGCAAACTGGCCGGTCAGCTCGAACACCCCGTCGGCACGCGCATAGGCCTGATCGACCCGCACATCCAGCCGCACGTCCGGGCCGGTGTTCAGCGGCCAGGGCTCCATCGCGGCAGAGGCGCCAGTGCGCTCGTTCAGTCCGCGGGCCAGGGCCGCGGTCATGCCGCGGGCCGGATCATCGGCCCATTGCGCCCCGCCTAGGGCAAACAGCGCGCCGCCTTCGCCCTCTGCAACGATCTCGGAGGCGGCGGCGTAGGAGGGCAGGGAGACCAGCCGCACTTCGATGGTGCGGGAGCGCAGGTTTGCCACTTTTTCACCCGGTGCTGCGGAAATCAGGTAGCGGGCCTCATTGGAGGGGCCGCAGGCCGCAAGCAGGGCAAGGGGAGCCATCAAAGTCAGGGATTTAATCATCTTATTGTCCAAACAGCAGAGAATTCGGGTCGCGTTCAATCTTGCGGGCCAATTGCGAGACGGCGCGGGCGGCTGTCTTGACCTCGCGCAGGGCGTCCAGCGTCTCGGAGTTGAAGCTGGAGCGGGCGCCATAGGAGGCAATCAGCGCCTCTGATTGGGCGACCAGCCGTTCCAGCCGGGCGGAAAGGGCCGGCAGGCCTTCGGCTGCGGCGGCCACGGCATCGGCGGCGCCGCGGGCAGAGGCCATGGTGGCATTGGCATTGTCCACCAGCCCGCCCTGGCGCAGCGCCTCCAGCGTGCGGCGCATCTCATCCAGCGCGCCGGTCAGGGCAGGGGGCAGATCGCGGGCTTCCTCAGTGCCGATCAGCGCATCGGCGCTGTTCATCAGCCGGCTGGCGGAGCGGATCAGCTCTTCGGCTTCCAGGGAATTGGCCTTGGCCGCCAGGGCGCGAAAGTCGCTGACCAGGGCAGGAAGCTCATCCGATGCGGCGGCGAGGCTGGCGGCGGCCTGGCTGCCTTGCTCCAGCGCGGCGCTCAGATTGGCCACCGCATTGCCCTGCTGCACCTCCGTCAGCATGGCGCGCAGGTCCGCCACGGCGGCGGTCAGCTCAGCCGGCAGGGCGCGGGTACCGGGATCTGCGACCAGCGCGCGGGTGTCTTCCAGCAGCGCCACCGCAGCGGCGGGAACCTCGCGGGTGCTGTCGGCAGCGGCCAGGTCTTCGATGCTGGCCAGGGTGGCGATGGCCTGCGCCATCAGCTCCTCAACCGGCAATTCGCTGATGCGCTCCATCGCGCCTTCTGCGGTTGCGGTGAAACCGGGCAGATCGGAGGGGGCGCTGGGCAGTTCGGGGAAGGGCTCTGCGCTGCGGTCTAACTGCGCTGGGGCGGCCTCCTCCAGAGTGACGAGTTCAATAATCAGTTCCGAACTCAGCAGCCCGGCGGAGGCCAGCCGCGCCCGCAGCCCGCCTTCGACCGCTTGCTCCAGGAAATCCAGCACCTCTACCTCTCCGGCACCGGGCGGAAGCCCCATCAGCGCAGGCTGCAGAAGCAGTTTGGCAATCAGCCGCACCTCGGCTTCGTCGCTCTGGTTCTGGATGGCGGCGTTCAGGGTGCTGACCTCGCCGACTTTGACACCGCCCAGCTTGACCGCGGCACCGCTGGCAAGCCCAGCGACCGACTCGTCAAAGGCGACAGCCACCGCCACGCCATCCGAGCGCGACCGCGCAAAAGCGGTGCGGCGGGCGGCGGCCTCGTCCTCGTGAATGTCGAAAACCGTGCCCTTGCCCACCGGCTTGCCGCCATCGAAAACGGTGTCGAATTCGATGCCGCCAGCCACCAGCGAGGCGATGCTGTCAACGTCCAGCGACAGCCCGCTGGCGCCGAAGGAGACGGAAAAGCCGGAGGTGTCCCAGAACCGGGTGGCGGAGTTGATGCGGCGGTCATGCGGGGCGTCGATGAAGGCATCGACGACGATACTGTCGCCGCTGACCGTCAGGCGCGGCTGCTCCAGCCGGCCGACCTCAACGCCGCGGAACAGCACCGGCGCGCCTTCGGAGATCATGCTGCCGTCGGTAGTGCGCAGGGTGATCCGCCGGCCCTCCCGGCCCGGCTGCACCAGAGGCGGCCCGTCTTCGCCCTCAAAGCGGGTGGCGGCCACGCCGGGATCCTGGTCCCAGGTGCCTTCGATATAGACACCCGACAGCACGGTGCTGAGCCCGGAAATGCCGCGCGTGCTGACCTCGGGGCGGACCACCCAAAAGGCGGCGTCCTGATCCAAATAGGGGGCAACCTTCTTGTCGATGCGGGCCCAGACAGTGACCTTGCTCAGGTCTTCAGTAAAGCCGAGCTCCTCAACCTGTCCGATCGCCACATCGCGGTAGCGCACCGTGGTTTCATTGGCCACAATGCCGGAGGCGTTCTCGAAAGTGATGCGGATCAGAACGCCCCGGGCGGAATATGCTTGCCACGCTATACCCAGCGACACCGCCAGCGCCGCCAGCGGCACCAGCCAGACTAGGGACAAATTGCGCCACGGCGACGGGCGCTGCGCAGAAACTTTCATCGTGGCGGGTTCAGGCGTGCTCATTCATACTCTCGCTTTTCCGCGTTCCAGATCAGCCGCGGATCAAAACTTTGGGCTGCCAGCATGGTGAAGGCAACCGACAATGCAAAACTGACCGCTGCAATTCCCGGAGTGACGGCAGCGGCGAAATCCAGCTGAACCAGGGCGGTCAGGATCGCCACGACAAAGACATCAATCATCGACCAGCGGCCGATAAATTCGACAACCTCATAAAGCACCAGCCTGCCGTGCCTGCCAAGAGCCGCGGGCCTGCGGACCGAGACCGCCAGATAGCCGATGGCCAGGAATTTGGCGAGCGGGATCACGATGCTGGCAAAGAACACGATGAAGGCGACACCGTAGGAACCTAGGCTGAACAGCTCCACGATGCCGCCAAGCAGCGTGTTCTCGGAGGCGCGGCCAAACGAGGTGGTGCGCAGCATCGGGTAGATATTGGCGGGGACATAGGCGATCAGCCCCGCCGCCAGCCAGGCCCAGACCCGCTGCAGGCTGTAAGCGGACGGCGGGTTCAGCTCGCTGCGGCAGCTGTAACAGATCTGCGCACCGCCTGGATTGACGGCCCCGCAGGTGCGGCAGCCGGTCAGCCCGGCCTCGGCTGCGGTCAGGAACCGCGGCGGGTCTTCAGGGTTTTCCATACGGTCAGCCTGCAAATGGAACTGTCGGTCAGGATGGTCACCACCAGGAGTGCGGCGAAGGCCCAAAAGGCCGGCCCCAGCCCGACCCGGGCGAGGCCGGACACTTTGACCAGGGCCACCGCGACGCCGATAATGAAAATCTCTGCCATCGCCCAGGGTTTCAGCCGTTCCGCCCAGCGGTAGACAACGGCGGCATGCGGGGCAGGGTGCCAGCCCAGGGCCATCGGCGCCAGGGTATAGACCAGGGCGCCGTAGCGGGCGGCGGGCAGCAGCACGATCAGAAAGCCGGTGGCCAGCGACAGCGGGGCCATCGGTCCGCTGGAAAACGCCAGCACCGCATCCAGCACCGACGCCCGGTGCGACAGCCCCTGCGCCTGCAGCTCCAGAAACGGAAAGCCGGCCGCGGCCGCCAGCAGGATCAGCGCCGTCAGGGACAGCATCGCAATCCGGGTCATCGCCCCCGATTTGGGCGCCGCCAGCACCGTGCCGCAGCGGGCGCATCTGGCGACCGTGTGCTTGGCCACGTCCTGGTTGCGGTGCAGCACGTCACAGGCAGGGCAGGCAATCAGCTGTTCAAGATCCATCTTATCCCTGTAATGTCAGGCGGCCAGCCGCGGCACTGCGTTCAGCCTGCTGCGGTCCGGGGCGCCGGCATCTCCTTGCCCGCGCGCCGGTAGCTGACGAAGGCGCTGCCGCTCATAACCACGAAAAAGCGGCCCAAAGCAATCAGAACATACCCTTATTCCAGATGTACACGCGAGAGCGCCGTGACGTCGCCCCGATCCAGCCTGCGCCGCCTGGCGATTTCCTGAAGCAGCCTCCGCGTGATCCTGTACCGCCCGGAAGCCTCGCCGCCGTATCTGCGTCCATACAGCCCGGCCAAAGTGCGGGCCGTGCTGGCAAAGACGTTTAGTTGCACAATCCGGTGGAGTTTTAGCCTGCGGCTAAACAATCACGCTTGCACAAGGGCCGCAACTCAAGAGCGCGAGGCGGGCGCCACCGCCATCCGCGCCGCCAAAACCAAGGGGTTGAACGCCTGCGGCGTCGATATGCTGCGCGCCAGCTACGGCGCAGTGGTGATGGCGGTGAATTCTTCCCCCGGCCTGGAAGGGGTTGAAAAGGCGTCCAGTCTGGACATCACTGGCAGGATGATCGAATTCCTTGAAAAACACGCCAAGTCCGGCGTCACCAGAACCAAGGGCAAGGGGTAGCAGTATGAGGGGGCGGCAGCATTTCACCATCGGCCACGCCAAGGTGGCGCCGGGCGCGCGGCTGACGGTTGACCTGCCGGTCAGCGTTCTGTCCGATCACACGCCGGTCACCATGTCGGCGCATGTTGTGCACGGCCGCCAGGACGGGCCGGCGGTTTTCGTCAGCGGCGGCGTGCACGGGGACGAGGTGATCGGTGTGGAGATTGTCCGGCGGCTCCTGCGGGCGCCGAACCTGACGACACTTAAGGGCACGCTGATTGCGGTGCCGATCGTCAATGCCTTCGGCTTCATCAACCACTCCCGCTATCTGCCGGACAGGCGCGACCTGAACCGGGCGTTTCCCGGCAGCGAGCACGGCTCGCTGGCCTCGCGCCTGGCGCATCTTTTCATGACAGAGGTGGTCGCCCGCTCGGACCTGGGGATCGACCTGCACTCGGCGGCCGTCCACCGCACCAACTACCCGCAGATCCGCATCTCGCCCGATAATCCGCGCACCCGGGAACTCGCCGGGGTGTTCGGCGCGCCCATCGTGATGCAGTCGCAGCTGCGCGATGGCTCTTTGCGCGGCGCGGCCAAGGAGATGGGCAAGGATGTGCTGCTCTATGAGGCGGGCGAGGGCCTGCGCTTTGACGAGCTGTCGATCCGGGCCGGGCTGGCCGGCATCCTGCGGGTGCTGCGGCACATGGGTATGGTTCCGGCCAAGGGCATTTCCAAACCCAAATCGCAGCCGCAGTTCTGCGCCTCCAGCAAATGGCTGCGGGCGCCGATGGGCGGGCTTCTGCGGGTGTACAAGAACGACGGGGAGCTGGTCCGGCAAGGCGATCTGCTGGGATCGGTTTCCGACCCCTTCGGCGAGCAGGACGAGGAGATCCTGGCCCCTTTCGACGGGCTGATTGTCGGCCGTGCGGTGATGCCCGTCGTTAATGAAGGCGATGCGGTGTTCCACCTGGGCAGGGTGGGGTCGGTCGAGCGGGCAGAGGACTCGGTGGAGGATCTGAGCGCCCAGCTGGAGGACGATCCGATGTTCGACGAGGATGAGATCCTGTAAACCGCGGTGGCGTGCTCCGCGGCCGGGAGGTGTTCCTGCGGATGCCGAAGCAGCCCGCGCCTTTTCCACGGGAATCCAGCAGCGGCTGCAAGTTTTTCTTGCCGCAGCGGAAGTGATGCGCTACGCGCGCCCTACCGGTCCCGCAAGGGCTAAGAGGGAATCCGCGGTGCCCGCCGGGCACCAAACGGAACTGCCCCCGCAACTGTAGGCGGCGAGTGCTGAGCCATCGCGTCACTGGACCCCAGCGGTCCGGGAAGGCGGCCCAGACGATGACCCGCCAGTCAGGAGACCTGCCGGTGAAGAAACCGAAGCACACCGGGCGGGGTTGTCCGGGGAGGTTGCCGGCTGGATGCGCCGCCGCTATCAGGTGCCGCAGAGGAAGGGCCCAGGTCTTCCGCCCTGCCGGTCAATGCCCTTTCACCCGTTCTCCGGTCATTGACATATGGAGATCGACTAACATGTTTCTGCGTTCCGGCCTTATCGGCCTTACCTTCACCGTTGCGGCCCAGGCGGCGGCTGCCGGCGACAGCTTTCCGCTGACTATCCAAAACTGCGGCCAGTCCGTCACCTTCGACGCCCCTGCGGCGTCCTCCGTGACCGTCGGCCAGGCCGCCACCGAAGTGCTCTATGCGCTGGGGCTGGGGGACAAGGTGCTCGGCACCTCGGTCTGGTTCAACGATGTTCTGCCGGAATACGCCGACGTGAACGCCAAGGTTGAGCGGCTGGCCGACAACGACCCCAGCTTTGAAAGCGTGGTGGCCAAGCGCCCCGGTCTGGTGGCGGCCCAGTATGAGTGGCACGTGGGTCCTGAAGGTGTCGTCGCCAAGCGCGAGCAGTTCCATGACCTGGGTATCCCCACCTATGTGATGCCCGCCGATTGCGTCGGCAAGGACAACACTACCGGCGGCGACGGCACCCGAACGCAGATGTTCACCACCGAGAGCCTGTATCAGGGCATCGAGGAGCTGGCAGCGATCTTCGGAGAGGCCGAAAAAGGCGCAGAGCTGGTCGCTGACTACAAGGCCCGCGAGGCCGCGGCTGTTGCCAAGGCGAAAGAGGTTGCGCTGGCCGACGCCTCAGCCGTGTTCTGGTTCTCTTCGCCTGAGCTGGAAAGCGACCCGTTCGTGGCCGGCCAGAAGGGCGCGCCGGGCTACATGATGCAGCAGCTTGGCCTGCGTAATGTCATCGAGACCGACGAGGAATGGCCGACCGTCGGCTGGGAAACCATTGCCAAGGCCAACCCGACGGTGATCGTGATTGCCCGCATGGACCGCCGCCGCTTTGCCGCCGACGACTACGAGAAGAAGCTGGAATTCCTGCGCAATGATCCGGTCGCCAGCCAGATGGACGCCGTGAAGAACGGCCGTATCGTGGTGATGGATGCCCAGGCCATGGACGCCACCATCCGCGCGATCCCTGCGCTGGAGGATCTGGCCGCTGAACTCAGCGCAATCGGCAACGGCGCATGAGCGCAGCCGCCGCACTTGCATGGCACGGCTTCCGGGGCGCTTGCCTGGCTTTGCCGGTGCTGGCTGCGGCGGTTCTGGCAGGCGCAATGATCGGGGAAACCCCGCTTGCGCCTGACCTTGTCCTGTCTGTTCTGGTCAACAAGCTGGCCGGGGCGGGTCTGCCGGTGGACCCGGTGGACCAGGGCATCATCTGGAGCTACCGGCTGCCGCGGGCGCTGGTGGCGGGGGCGTGCGGCGCGGCGCTGGCGGTGACAGGCGTGGTGCTGCAGGCGCTGCTGCGCAATGCGCTGGCGGACCCTTATATTCTGGGCATTTCCGCCGGCGCCTCGACCGGGGCGGTGGCGGTCACAATTGCCGGCCTCGGCGGTGGCGCCCTGTCGCTGTCCTTCGGCGCCTTCAACGGGGCGCTTCTGGCGTTTGGCTTTGTCGCCATCCTGGCGCGGGCCGCCGGGGCGGGCAGCAGCCGGGCCGCAGCGGCGCAGATTGTGCTGGCGGGCATTGCCGGCTCGCAGCTGTTCAACGCCCTCACGGCCTTCATCATCGCCAAATCCGCCAATGCGGATCAGGCGCGCGGCATCATGTTCTGGCTGATGGGCAACCTCAGCGGCGTGCGCTGGCCGGATGTGTGGCTGGCGGTGCCGCTGGCGCTGGCGGGCTGGATGGTCTGCCGGTTTCACGCCCGGGCGCTGGATGCCTTCACCTTTGGCACCGATTCCGCCGCGGCGCTGGGCATCCCGGTGCGGCGGGTGCAGGTGGTGCTGATCTTTGCCACCGCGCTGATGACAGCGGTGATGGTATCGATCGTCGGCTCCATCGGTTTTGTCGGCCTGGTGATCCCTCATGCGGCGCGGTTCCTGGTGGGGCCGGGCCACCGCCGTCTGATGCCCGCCGCCGCTTTGACCGGCGCGGTGTTTCTGATCGGCGCCGATGTCGTTTCGCGCGTCATCATCCCCGGTCAGGTGCTGCCCATCGGCGTCGTCACCGCACTGATCGGGGCGCCGGCCTTTGCCATTATCCTGGTGCGCGGGCAGAGGACGGCGCGATGAGGATCGAAGCCCGCAGCCTGTCCTTTGCGGTGCGCGGCAAGGCGCTGCTGTCGGATGTGTCGCTGTCGGCGCAACCCGGTGAGACGCTGGCGCTGGTCGGACCCAACGGGTCCGGCAAATCGACGCTGATGCGGCTGCTGGCGGGGCTGGCCCGGCCCTCGCAAGGCAAGGTGCTGCTGGCGGAGCAGCCGCTGGCGCGGCTGTCGCGCCGCGAGATTGCCCAGCGGATCGCCATTGTCGAGCAGCAGGCTGATACCGCCGAGCGCATCACCGCACGCTCAGTGGTGGAGCTGGGCCGCACCCCCTGGCTGTCGGCGCTGCGGCCGTGGAGCGGAGAAGACACCCGGCAGGTGGACAAAGCCCTGCGGACGGTGGAAATGGAGGCCTTCGCCAAGCGCGAGTGGGCCACCCTGTCCGGCGGCGAGCGGCAGCGGCTGCATATCGCGCGGGCACTGGCGCAGCAGCCGGGGCTGCTGCTGCTGGACGAGCCGACCAACCATCTGGACATCCACCACCAGCTGTCGATCCTGCGGTGCGTCCGGAACCTGAAAGTGACTGCCGTTGTGGCGTTGCACGATCTGAACCAGGCGCTGACCTGCGACCGGGTGGCGGTGCTGTCGGGCGGGCGGCTGGTGGCATCAGGCACGCCGCAGCAGGCGCTGACGCCGGAAACAGTATCTGAGGTGTTCGGTATCGCGGCCCGGCAGGTCCGGGATGCAGACGGCGGCGCACCCCATCTGTCCTTTCACCTGGCCTGACGCGCGGCGGGCCTGCCCGGCGGCGGGACGCAGGCGCGCGGTTATCCGGCCAGGTCCGGTGACAGGTCGCACGACTGGATGAAGCTGCTGCATTCCTCAGTCAGGGCCGCAAACCGGGAGCGGTCGCGCTGGTAGAGGTAGACCTCCCGTTTGTCCGGCAAGTCAGCAATGGGGCGGAAGGCGGTGGTTTCCGGCATGAACCGGGCCACGGTCTGCGGCAGCACCGTCACCCATTTCCCGGTCCGGACCATGGTGATCAGCGAGTGGGTGTTGTGAATCGTCACATCGGCTGAGCTGCTGGCCTCGACAAAGCGCTCGTTGCGGATCAGGCCGCACAGGGCGTTGCGGACAAAACCGGCCCCGGTAACGTCAGCGATCGCCGGCGGCCGTTCCTGCAGCAGCAGCGGGTGATCGGCAGAGCAGACCAGGCCAAAGCGGTCCTCGAACAGCGGCACCGCCTTGACCCCGTTCAGCGGATGATAGCCGGAGGCGATGCCGATATCCGCCTTGCCTTCGGCCAATGCGTCCAGAACCTGCTGGGTGTCGGTGTCGCGCAGTTCGACCTTGAGACCCGGGAAGCGGGCGGTCAGATGCTCCAGCACCGCCGGGAACACCAGCGCAGCCACCGATGGCACCGACACGATGCGGATCAGCCCGTGGGTCGCCTCCGCCGCCATCTCGATGCTTTGCACCGTCTGGTCGAAGCGGCGCACCTGTTTCTGGGCCAGCTCAAAGACTTGCTCGCCTAGCGGCGACAGCTGGCTCTTGCGCTCGCCCTCGAACAGCTTCTTGCCCAGATGGTCCTCCATCTGCTTGAGCGTCATGGAAACAGCCGATTGGGTCCGGCCCAGCCGGTTCGCAGCCTCAGACAGGTTCCCGGTCTGCGCCACGGTGCAAAAGACGCGCAGCATTTCAATCTTCAAGGCCATGACTTCAGAATTGTTGAAGTTACGTTCAGTTTATTGAGTTTGACTGATGCGGGGGCGGAAGTCCATCCTGCTGCAAACCTGAATTTCAGCATCTGGGGCTTCTCCGTGACCAAACTGAACCTGATTGCCGGCGAATGGCTGGCTGGCGAAAGCGAAATCGAAAACCGCAACCCTTCGGATCTGAGCGATCTGGTCGGCATGTTTGCCCAGGCCAGCGCCGATCAGCTGGAGGCAACGCTGGACCAGGCGCAGAAAGCGCAGGCCGAATGGGCCGCTTACGGGCTGGAGCGCAAGCAGGCGGTGCTGATGAACATCGGCAATGAGCTGATGTCCCGCGCCGAGGAGCTGGGCACGCTGCTGAGCCGCGAAGAAGGCAAGCCGCTGGCCGAGGGCAAGGGCGAAGTCTACCGCGCCGGCCAGTTCTTCACCTATTACGCCGCCGAATGCCTGCGCCAGATCGGCGAAAACGCCGACTCCGTGCGCCCCGACATTGAGGTGGACGTGCGCCGCGAGGCCGTGGGCGTGGTGGCGATCATCTCGCCCTGGAACTTCCCGACCGCAACCGCATCTTGGAAAATCGCGCCGGCGCTCTGCTACGGCAACGCGGTGGTCTGGAAACCGGCTAACATCACCCCGGCCTCTGCCGTGGCCCTGACTGAGATCATCGCCAAGCAGGACATCCCCAAGGGCCTGTTCTCGCTGGTCATGGGCTCCGGCCGTTCCATCGGCCAGCGCCTGGTCGAAAGCCCCAAGGTGAACGCGATCTCCTTCACCGGCTCGGTGCCGGTCGGCAAAGGCATTGCCGCCGCCGCCATCCAGAACCTGACCAAGGTGCAGATGGAGATGGGCTCCAAGAACGCGCTGGCCGTCATGGACGACGCTGACCTGGATCTGGCCGTCACCCTGGCGCTGGGCGGCGCCTTCGGCGGCACTGGCCAGAAATGCACCGCTTCCTCCCGGCTCGTGGTCCACGCGGCTGTTCATGACGCCTTTGTCGACAAGCTTGTCGCCGGGGCACAGGCCATGAAAGTGGGCCACGCGCTGGAAGAGGGCGTGCAGATGGGGCCGGTGGTCAGCGAGCAGCAGCTGAACGAGAACCTGGCCTATGCTGACCTTGGCAAATCCGAAGGCGCCGAACTGGCCTGCGGCGGCCAGCGTTTGGAAATGCCGCACGAGGGCTTTTACATGTCCCCCGGCGTGTTCCTGAATACCACCAACGACATGCGCATCAACCGCGAGGAAATGTTTGCGCCGCTGACGAGCGTGATCAAGGTCGGCAGCTATGACGAGGCGCTGGCGGTGGTCAACGACACCAACTTCGGCCTGACCTCGGGCATCGTGACCCAGTCGCTGGCCCGCGCCACCCATTTCCGCCGCAACGCGCGCACCGGTGTTGTCACCGTCAACCTGCCGACCGCAGGCACCGACTACCACGTGCCCTTCGGCGGCCGCGGCGACAGCTCTTATGGCCCGCGCGAGCAGGGCAAGGCGGCGGCGGAGTTCTACACCACCGTCAAGACCGCCTATATCAGCGCCGGCAAACCGGTCTGATGCCCGCCAGCCGCTCGGCCTGAACTTTTCCGGCGAAACGCCGGATCCAGCGCCCGTCCTGCCCCCGCAAACACTTGGGACGGGCGCTGACCTTTAAAAATCGAGGTGCTTGAATGACCGGATACCGTATCGACTGCCTGCAATATGCCAACTGGTCGGAAAAGATCTTCCGCCAGCTGCGCGAGGGCGGCGTGGACGCGATTCATGTCACGATTGCCTATCATGAGAACTTCCGCGAGACGGTTCTGAACTTCGAGAAGTGGAACCGCTGGTTCGAGCAGTATCCGGACCTGATCATGAAGGGGCAGTGGGCCAGCGACATCAGCAAGGCCCGCGAAACCGGCCGCACCGCGGTGTTCTTCGGCTTCCAGAACCCTTCGCCGATGGAAGACGACATCGGCCTGATCGAGATCCTGCACACCCTGGGCGCCCGTTTCATGCAGCTCACCTACAACAACCAGTCGCTGCTGGCGACCGGCTGTTACGAGGATGAGGACACCGGCATCACCCGCATGGGGCGTCAGGTGATCAAGGAGATGAACCGGGTGGGCCTGGTCGTGGACATGAGCCATTCCGCCGACCGCTCCACCATCGAGGCGGCGGAGATTTCCACCCGCCCCATCGCTATCACCCATGCCAACCCGCATGAATGGTCGCCCGCGCTGCGCAACAAGAAGGACGATGTGATCCGCGCGGTGACTGGCCACGGCGGCATGATGGGCTTCTCGGTCTATCCCCACCACCTCAAGGATAAATCGGACTGCACCCTGCAAAGCTTCTGCGAGATGATTGCCCGCACCGCTGACAAATACGGGGTGGAACACCTCGGCATCGGCACCGACCTCTGCCAGGACCAGCCCGACAGCGTCGTGGAATGGATGCGCGTTGGCCGCTGGACCAAGGAAATCGACTACGGCGAAGGATCAGCCGCCGCGCCGGGCTTCCCGGCAATGCCCAGCTGGTTCAACGACAACCGCGACTTTGGAAACATCGAAGACGGCCTTCGCGCGACGGGCATGAACGATGACGAGGTCAGCGGCATCATGGGCGGGAACTGGTACCGGTTCTTTGCCGAAAACTTTGGCCCAAAGGGATAGGTCATGGAAACAACCGCGCAGACAACGATATCACGACGGGATCCGGCACAGGTGATGCGCCTCAGCCGGCTCGGCTCCTTGCATCAGTGCCGCCTCAGCTTCATGCGGGTGCTGACGCGCCGCATGGCGCGGGAAAACTGGAGCTTTGCGCGCCCCAAGTTCGATATCAATGCCAAGGGCGTCGGGGTGGCGGTCTATACTGCCACCGGCCCTGCGCGGACTTACTCCCTGATTGCCTTCGCCCACGACCTGCCGCCGGAAATGCGCTCGGACCGGGTGATCGCCACCGCCTGGGATGCGACCTTCACCCTGTTCGACGGGGTGCCAAGGGATGACGACATTGAGCGGCTCTCGAAGAACGTGCCGTACCAGGAGGCGGGCCGGGTCAACGATAAGTCCCTGTCTGTCTCCCGCGCCAACCGCTCTGTGCGGCTGTGGGCGCATTTCATCGATGCGCTGTCGCAAGGCCGGCAGCCTGACCCGGACCAGGTGGAGGCTGTCGGCTATCTGATGCGCACCACCGCCGTCTACGGCTCCGGCAAGCTGGGCGCTGCGGACCGCGAAGCCATCGCAGACCGCCCCGAACTTAACGCGCCGTTCCAGGCAGAGATGCTGTCGGTCTACCTGACCCGTGTCTTTGTCCGTGATCTGGTGGAGCATATGGCCCGCGCCAAGGGCGGCGAAAACGCCGTGCCGCTGGCGCCGGAAACCGCGCGGCGGCTGGGCATCGGCAATTCCACCGGCCTTGGCATGGCGCCCTACATCGTCAACCACCCGGTGCTGTTCAACAACTGGATCATGGCGCGGGAAGAGGCGATTGCCCGGGTGCGCTCGGTTCAGACGGCTTCCAGCGACGAGGCCGCCTGCTTCCGCCGGATACTGCGGCGGAGCGAACTGTCCGCGGCCCGCTGGCACTCCGAACATCCGGTGCAGATCGAAAAGCTGGCAAGCCTGCGCAAGGATCTCGACCAACTGGCAGCCTGGGCCGCGGCAGATGATCTGCTCAACGATCACCCCTGGGACCGACTGATCCGCTGGAGCGAGGCGGAGCTGAGCCTGGAAGGGCAGGAACTGGCGGCTTCGCTGATCCTGGAACCCTATGCAGAGCTGGTGGACGGGCTGTCGGACTGCATGGCAGACAGCAACAAACAGGCCTTTGTGATCAACGGCGCGATGCCGGTTGCACAGGTCCGCAGCCTGATCGAGGACAGTTTTGGCTGGGCGCTGGAGCTGGATTGGACGGCCAAGGAGAACTGCGCCCGCGCCTGGTATGTCTCGGAGGAGAAGCTGGAGCCGCGCATGGGCGAGCGGTTCGACGAGCCGATTGCCAACTACGAGCAGCCGCTGGCCCCGGCCCGCGACGCGGCGGCGGCCCATGCCGCGCTGGCAGAGTGGGACGGTGAACAGCCGGTTGCGGCCTTCCTGCTGCGCCATCCGGAGCACCGCCATACCGTGCGCCGCGCGCAGATGAGCCAGGTCGCGCCTTATGGCGAGATCCGCAGCAACACCATCAGCAACCGCGTGCTGCCGGTCGACATGCTGCGGGCCAAGCTGTCGTTTTTCGGGGCCACCCATTTCGACCCGCGCTCCGACCGCTGGGTGCGGATTTGCATGTATGCGGGCGCGCCTTACCCCGAAGACCTGACCACCGCCAACGCGGACTTGTGGGTGTACCCGGAGGCAGACCAATGAGCTATGCACTGAACGAAGTGGAAGCCACCGCCAAACGCGCCGCCCGCGGGGCCGGCTATGACTGGGGCTTGGCCGAGGAGGCTGCCAAGGCTACCCGCTGGCTGTGCGCGCAGGGGCTGGACGGCGCGGCTGTGCTGGCCGGGCTGCTGCGGGCCGGCTTTGCGGCTGAGCTATCGCGCCACCTGCCGCGGTCTCTGGACGGTGACTGGCAATCCCAAGCGCCGCTGTGCCCGCTGGGAACCGGCGCGGTTCTGTCGGACTGCGCGGTGCAGTTGCGGAACACGCCACGGACAATTGGACCTGTTGCCCAGCCCGCAATGATCCTGCCGTTTGCCGCGATGGCCGCCCGCCAGCTTGATACCTGCGTCACCGTCGAGGGCGAGGGCTTTCAAGCCGTCACCGATGGGGCCGGGTTGCAATGCGAAGGCGTTTTGCCTGAGGCCGCCGCTCTGCTGACCATCCGTGCCGCGGGCATCGTTTCAAACCCGAAGCCGGGCCGCACCCGCGCTGAGCCGGAAGAGGCGGCCTGGGCCGCGCTCAACCAGTTTGCCCATAAAACCTACGCTCCGGCCACCGAGGAGTCGCGCCTTCTGGGCGCCGGCGCCGGGCTGTCGGACAACGACTGAAGAGGCCCCATACATGACCGAAACCCAAATCCTGACCCTTGACGAGATCGAGGACCTGTCCTTCCGCGCCCTGGTGGCTGCGGGCACATCCGAGGCGAATGCCCGCCCGCTGGCGGTTGCCACCGCAGCGACAGAGGCCGACGGGGTGGCCAGCCATGGCCTCGCTTATATCCCGATCTACGCGGAGCATGTGCAGTGCGGCAAGGTGGACGGGCAGGCGTCGCCCGCGCTGGCCCGCCCGCGTCCCGGCGTCATTTCCGTGGACGCGGCCACAGGGTTCGCGCATCCGGCCATCGACGCAGGCTTTGAGGCGCTGATCCCGGCAGCCCGCGAGCAGGGCATCGCGGTTCTGGCCATCCGCAACAGCTATAACTGCGGCGTTCTCGGCTACCACACCGCCCGCCTGGCCCGCGCCGGGCTGGTGGGGCTGGGCTTTACCAACGCGCCGGCCTCGATTGCCCCGTCGGGCGGCAGCAAGCCGGTTGTCGGCACCAACCCGTTCTCGGTCGCGGTGCCGGGCGAGGACGGCGAGCCGGAACTGCTGATCGACCAGAGCGCCAGCACCATCGCCAAGAGCGAAGTGATGAAACACGCCCGCGAGGGCAAGGAGATCCCACTGGGCTGGGCGCTGGATGCTGACGGCAACCCGACCACCGATCCGGACGCGGGCCTCAAGGGCTCCATGGCGCCGTCGGGCGGGTATAAGGGCGTTAGCGTCGCGCTGCTGACCGAAATAATGGCCGCCGCACTGACCGGTGCGACCCTGGGCATCAACGCCTCGCCGTTCTCCGGCACCGCGGGCGGCCCGCCGAAAACCGGCCAAATGTTTATCGCAATCGACCCCGCTGCGACATCAAATGACACATTTCGTTCCGGAATGGTCGGAATCGTGGAAGCGGTGCGGGCACAGCCTGGCGCACATGTGCCGGGCGACGGGCGCCGCGGCAAGCGGATCAGGGCCCGTGACCAAGGCGTCGCGGTCAGCGTTGCAACGCTGGACAGGATCAAAGCTCTCATGGGCTGACGCCAATCCCCGGCGGGACCGCAACCCGCCGGATACTCCGCACCACGGTGCGGCACGTGCGAAACGGGAGGAAACGCATGTCAATTAAGCAACCTTTTACCGATTTGGAGATTAAGACCTCCAACGGCGGCTTCTACGAGGGGCACAGCGTCGAGATCGCCTTGCTCAGCAAGGGGATCATGGTCGCGCTGGTGCTCTGGGCCCTGGTTTGGCCGGCAAACGCCACTGGCGTGCTGGGCAGCCTGAACTGGCGCATTCTGGAGGATTTCAACGCATTCTACATCGTCATCGTCGGCTTCTTCGCCTTTTTCCTGTTTGTGGTCGCCGCTCTGCCGCAAACCGGTAAGCGGATCATGGGGGCCCCGGGCGAGCAAAAGGAGTTTTCGGACTTCTCCTGGTTCTCGATGATGTTCGGCGCCGGTCTGGGCGTCGGCCTGATGGTTTTCGCCACCGCAGAGCCGCTGGGCCTGTGGGGGTCCAACCCGGTGGTGCTGTCGCAGGATGTCGCGGCAAACAGCGAAGAGGCCATTCAGTCCGGCTTCCGCTACACCTTCCTGCACTACGGCTTCCACGCCTGGGCGATTTATGTGGTGACCGGCCTGTCGCTGGCCTACTACGCCTATACCCGCGGCATGCCGCTGACCATCCGCACCGCGCTGACGCCGCTGTTCGGCAAGCTGATGAACGGCTTCCTGGGCCACGTTGTTGACGTGCTGGGCGTTGTCGCCACCATCCTGGGCGTCTCCGTGACCATCGGTTTCGGCGTGTCGCAGTTCGTGGACGGCCTCTACGCGATCACCGGCATGGAATGGATGATGGACATGAGCGGCGACGCGCCTGCACCGGGCACCGTTGGCCTGCTGGCCGGCCTGTTCGCGATCATGGGCCTGTCGATCATCTCGGCAGTGTCCGGCGTCGGCCGCGGCGTCAAGTATCTGTCGAACCTGAACCTGGTGCTGTCGATCATCCTGCTGCTGACCTTTGTGGTCTTCGGCTCCTTCATGTTCGCCATGAGCACCTACGCCTCCGCCTTTGTGGACTATATCCTGAACTTCACATCGCTGAGCTTTGGCGCTTTCGGCCCGCAATCCGCGGCTGAATTCTCGGCAGCACTGCCGGCCGAGGCAGCCCCCTATGCCGACGCTCTGCGCGGCGGTGCCACCAACGCCTGGGGCTCCTTCGAAGGCTTCAAGTCCGGTCTGGAAGGCGAAGCGGCTGCCCTGTCCGACGACGTGCTGTCAGCGGCCTATGCCGCAGGCGAGCCGCAGCGCCAGTTCGGCTGGCAGGCAGGCTGGACCACCTTCTACTGGGCCTGGTGGATCGCGTTCTCGCCCTTCGTGGGCCTGTTCCTGGCGCGCATTTCCCGCGGCCGCTCGGTGCGTGAATTCATCATCGGCTGCGTGTTCGCCCCGGCGCTGGTCTGCTTTGCCTGGATGACCATCCTGGGCGGCACCGCCATCGACCTGGAACTGAACGGCGCAGCAGAGGGTGCGATCATCGGCGCCTCCAACACTGCCAAGCTGTTTGTCACGCTGCAAAGCATGATCGACGGCGGCCTGCTGTCCGGCATCACCATCATGTGCGTGGTTCTGATCATGACCTTCCTGGTCACCTCTGCGGACTCCGGCATTCTGGTGATGAACACCATCATGTCCGGCGGCGACCAGAACATCGGCAACAAGCACAAGATCGTCTGGGGCCTGATCCTGACCGCCGTGATCGGCACCCTGCTGTTCGCGGGCAAGCAGAATGGCGGGGCCGACCCGATGGAAGCGCTGAAAAGCGCGATGATCATCGGTGCCCTGCCGTTCACCATGGTGATGGGCCTGATGTGCATCTCGCTGGCCAAGGCGCTGTTCCGCGACGGTCAGCGTGAGAAGGCAGCAGAGCGCGCGCCTGCCGAATAAGCAATGCTGCCGCCCTGCCGGGCGGTGCAGGGGCCGGAGGGAGAAATCCCTCCGGCCCTTTTTGTTTCCGGCGGCCCGGAATCTTCCCGGGCAGCTCTGCGCGGGCGGGGCCGGAATTGCGTTAATATGGAAACTTCTTGCCGCAAAAGGCGTAAAACATACGGTTTCTGGATTAATTTGTGAAACCGCCGTATACTGTCCTCTCATGCCGAATGAACCTGCCTGCCGGACCTTTGGAGTGTTCGGGCAGCGGGGAAAGGGGGCGGGATGCTGATTGCGGTCGTGCTTGTGCTGATCGTGGCGGGGTCCGTTGCGTTCCATCTTTACAGCCCGTGGTGGTGGACGCCGATCGCGTCGAACTGGGACTATATCGACAACACGCTGGTTATAACCTTCTGGATCACTGGCGCGGTGTTCGCCGCGGTGGTGCTGTTCACAGCCTATTGCGTGTGGAAATTCCGGCACCGGCCGGGGCACAAGGCGGAATTCGATCCTGAAAACAAGCGCCTGGAATGGTGGCTGACCGCGGTGACCGCCGTTGGCGTGGCGGCCATGCTGGTGCCGGGGCTGTTCGTGTGGAAGCAGTTTGTCACCGTGCCGGACGACGCCACCGAGCTGGAGGTCTTCGGCCAGCAGTGGAGCTGGGCCTACCGGCTGCCGGGGGAGGACGGGGTGCTGGGCACCGCGGATGCGGAATGGGTCAGCGGAGAGAACCCGTTGGGCGTCAACCCGCATGACCGCTTTGGCAACGATGACCTCATCATCGAGGGCGGCGAGGTCTATCTGCCGGTGGATCAGCCGGTGAAGCTGCTGCTGCGCTCGATCGACGTTCTGCACAATTTCTACGTGCCTGAGTTCCGCGCCAAGATGGACATGGTGCCAGGCATGGTCACCTATATCTGGTTCACGCCCACCCGCACCGGCAATTTCGAGGTGCTCTGCGCCGAATACTGCGGCACCGCGCATCCCTTCATGCGCGGCTATGTGACCGTAGTGGAGGCGGAGGAATACCAGGAATGGCTGCAGGAGCAGCTGACCTTTGAAGACTACGCCCGCACGGCGTCTGAACCCGCGACAAGACTGGCAGAACGGTGAGGGCAGTGCCCGGCCGCGGGCGGAAACGAAGTGCCCGCTCCGTATTGCCGGAGGCAAACCTCCGGTTTGACGGGGCGGTCGGGCACTGCCCGGCTTTCAGCCGGGCGGGACGCAAACGCGATGGAGTCCTGCAATGACCGACACCCTGCCTGACCACGACAGCAATCTGCCGCCGCGCGAAGTTGCCGATGTGATGCCGCCGCATGCGCACAGCTGGATTGGCAAATATGTTTTCTCGCAGGACGCCAAATACATCGCCATCCAGTATTCCGGCACCGCTGTGGCCATCGGCCTGGTGGCCCTGGTGATGTCCTGGCTGATGCGGCTGCAGCTGGGCTTTCCCGGCACTTTCGACTTCATCACGCCGGAGGCCTATTACCAGTTCGTTACCATGCACGGGATGATCATGGTGATCTATCTGCTGACCGCGATCTTCCTCGGCGGTTTCGGCAATTACCTGATCCCGCTGATGGTCGGTGCCCGGGACATGGTGTTTCCCTTCGTCAATATGCTCAGCTACTGGGTCTATCTGCTCGCCGTCCTCGTGCTGGTTGCCAGCTTCTTTGTTCCCGGCGGGCCGACCGGCGCGGGCTGGACGCTCTATCCGCCGCAAGCGGTGCTGTCCGGGACGCCGGGCGGCGCGCAAAGCGGCATCATCCTGATGCTGGTCTCGCTGATCCTGTTCATCATCGGTTTCACCATGGGCGGGCTGAACTATGCCGTCACCGTCCTGCAGGCCCGCACCCGCGGCATGACGATGATGCGGCTGCCGCTGACGGTCTGGGGCATCTTCACCGCCACGGTGATGGCGCTGCTGGCGTTCCCGGCGCTGTTCGTGGCCTGCGTGATGATGCTGTTCGACCGGCTGCTGGGCACGTCGTTCTTCATGCCGACGCTGGTGGAGCTGGGCGAGAAGCTCAGCTATGGCGGCGGCAGCCCGATTGCCTTCCAGCACCTGTTCTGGTTCTTCGGCCACCCCGAGGTCTATATCGTGGCACTGCCCGCCTTCGGCATCGTCTCCGACCTGATCGCGGTCCATGCGCGCAAGAACGTCTTCGGCTACCGGATGATGGTCTGGGCCATTGTCATCATCGGCGCGCTCAGCTTCATCGTCTGGGCGCACCATATGTATGTCTCGGGCATGCACCCGTGGTTCGGGTTCTTCTTTGCCACCACGACGCTGATCATCGCCATCCCGACCGCGATCAAGGTCTACAACTGGATCCTCACTCTGTGGAAGGGCGACATCCACCTGACCCTGCCGATGCTGTTTGCGCTGGGCTTCATCGTGACCTTCGTGAACGGCGGGCTGACGGGGTTGTTTCTGGGCAATGTGGTGGTCGATGTGCCCTTGTCTGACACCATGTTCGTCGTCGCCCATTTCCACATGGTGATGGGGGTGGCGCCGATCATGGTGATCTTCGGCGCGATCTATCACTGGTATCCCAAGATGACCGGGCGGATGCTGAACGAGGCGATGGGCCAGATCCACTTCTGGGTCACCTTCATCGGTGCCTATGCGGTGTTCTTCCCGATGCACTACGTGGGCCTGGTCGGCGTGCCGCGCCGGTATTTCGAGATCGGCGAGCCGGAATTCCTGACCGCGCCGGTTGACGGGCTCAACGCCTTCATTTCCTCAGCCGCGCTGATTGTCGGGGCCGTGCAGGTGCTGTTCCTGTTCAACATCTTCTGGAGCCTGCGCCGCGGACGCGCAGCGGACGGCAACCCCTGGCGCGCCACCTCGCTGGAATGGCAGACACCGGAAACGCCGCCGCGGCATGGCAACTGGGGCGATGAGCTGCCCAATGTCTACCGCTGGGCCTATGACTACAGCGTGCCCGGCGCGCCGGAGGATTTTGTTGCTCAGAACGATCCCTGGGTGCCGGACGGCGAGGGGAGGCGGCTGTGACGGTCATCCTTGCCTTCCTGGCGCTGGTCGCCCTGGCTGCGGGGCTTTGGCTGTCGCAGCAGCGCCTGGCCTCCAAGCCCTGGCTGGAAACCGGCATTGCGCCACTGGCGGGCCATGGCCCGGGCAAGGCGCCAGGATTTATCTTCATCGCGGTTTTCCTGGCCGTGGCCGGCGGGCTCTTTGCCATGCTGGGCAGCGCCTTTGTCATGCAGATTGAGGAAACGCCGTGGGAGCTGGTGCCGCTGCCCGGCCGGGTCTGGCTGAACACCGCGCTTTTGCTGCTGGCCAGCCTGTTCCTGCAGTTCGTGGTGATCTCGGCGCGGGCCGGGACAGCGCGCTGGCTGCGCGCCAGCCTGATTGCCGCCAGCATCGCCACGCTCGCGTTTCTGGCAGGGCAGGCGCAGGTATGGATCGCGCTGACCAAAGACGGCTACCCGCTGGACGGCCCCCCGGCGGCCAGCTTTTTCTACCTGATCACCGGCCTGCACGGGCTGCATGTGCTGGGCGGCATCATCGCGCTGGCGGCGGTCTGCCTGCGCCACGCCGGGGGCAGGGACGTCAAGGCGCTGCTGCCGGGCGTGCGGCTTTGCGCGCTGTACTGGCACGGGCTGCTGGCCTTCTGGCTGATGCTGTTTGCGCTGCTGCAGGGCTGGGGCAACGCCTTTCTGGCGCTATGCCGCGCGGCCGTGAGTTGAAGGAGGAGGGAGAGTTATGGAACATCCGCTTCAAGGCCAGGATCAGACATTGCTGCAACAGGGGCACAGCGGCTTTGCCGCCGACTGGGGCTCGGACCAGCGGGTGTTCAAGAAGGTCTCCTGGGGCAAGGCGATGATGTGGATCCTGCTGCTCAGCGACACGTTTATCTTTGCCTGCTTCCTGGTCGCCTATCTGAACGCCCGCAATTCCACCACCTTGGAATGGCCCAACGCCAGCGAAGTCTTTGCCCTTCATATCGGCGGCCGGGACCTGCCGCTGATCCTGATCGCCATCATGACCTTCGTGCTGATCTCCTCCTCCGGCACAATGGCGATGGCGGTGAACTGCGCCTACCGCAAGGCGCGCAAGGCGACCGCCGCACTGATGCTGGCCACCGCCGCTTTGGGCGCGGCTTTTGTGGGAATGCAGGCGTTTGAATGGTCCAAGCTGATCAGCGAAGGCGTGCGCCCCTGGGGCAACCCCTGGGGGGCAGAGCAGTTCGGCGCCAGTTTCTTCATGATCACCGGCTTTCACGGCACCCATGTGACCATCGGGGTGATCTTCCTGATTATCGTCGCGCTCAAGGTCTGGCGCGGCGACTTCGACCGCGACCAGCGCAGCTGGATGTCACAGGGCAACGGCGATTACGAGGCGGTCGAAATCATGGGGCTCTACTGGCACTTCGTCGACCTGGTCTGGGTCTTCATCTTTGCATTCTTCTATCTGTGGTAGGGGGCCGCGATGACAGATACACCGCAAGCAATGGACACCGGCAGCATGGCCCATGAAGAGGGGCAGCAGCATCCGATCAAGCTCTACTTCGTAGTCTGGGTTTTGCTGTTCATCCTCAGCGCCGCGTCTTACTGGGTGGATTATGCGCAGCTGCAGGGGCTCCTGCGCTGGAGCCTGATCCTGATCTTTATGACCTTGAAGGCGGGGCTGATCATTGCCGTTTTCATGCATATGGCCTGGGAGCGGCTGGCGCTGATCTATGCGATCCTGCTGCCGCCGCTGGCGATGATCGGGCTGCTGGCAATTTTGATCATCGAGTCGGGTTACACCGCAGATACCCGTGTGATTGAGCTCGGGCAGGGGGCAGCTGCCGCGCCAGAAGAGTAAAGTATAATCGCCTGGCCGATAGGCCGGGCAGCACCCGACCTTCCCCACGGGAGGGCGCTTCACGCCCGCCGAGGGTCAGGCGCTGCCCTCAGTGTTGTTTCTGGGTCGTGTAAAGAGAAAGGCGCCCCGGTGTCCCGGAGCGCCTCCAATTTTCAGTTTCGGCAGCTCTTACGCCGCCAGATCGAACCGGTCTGCGTTCATCACCTTGACCCAGGCGTCAACGAAGTCCTGCACAAACGCCTCCTTGGAGTCATCCTGCGCATAGACCTCGGCCAGCGCCCGCAGCTGCGAGTTGGAGCCGAACACCAGATCAGCACGGGTGGCGGTCCATTTCACCTCGCCGCTGGCACGGTCGCGGCCCTCATAGGTGCCGTCGCCAGCCGGTTGCCACTGCACGCCCATGTCCAGGATATTGGCGAAGAAATCGGTGCTGAGCACGCCAGCCCGGTCCGTGAACACCCCGTGCGCGGAGCCGCCGTGATTGGCCCCAAGCACCCGCAACCCGCCGATCAGCGCCGTCATCTCCGGCGCGCTCAGGGTCAGCAGCTGCGCCCGGTCCACCAGCATCTTCTCGGCCGGAATGCTGTAGTCCGCCTTCTGGTAGTTGCGGAAGCCGTCGGCCTCCGGTTCCAGCACGGCAAAGCCCTCGATGTCGGTCTGCTCCTGACTGGCATCGGTACGGCCAGGGGTGAAGGGCACTTCCACCGGATGCCCGGCAGCCTTGGCGGCCTCTTCCACGCCGGCGCCGCCTGCCAGCACGATCAGATCGGCCATCGAGATCTTCTTGCCGCCGGTTGCGCCGGCATTGAAGTCTTGCTGAATGCCTTCCAGAACCTTCAGCACCTTCGCCAGCTTCTCAGGCTCGTTCACTTCCCAGTCCTTTTGCGGCGCCAGGCGGATGCGCGCGCCGTTGGCGCCACCGCGCATGTCGGAGCCGCGGAAGGTCGAGGCCGAGGCCCAGGCGGTGGAGACCAGCTCCGGCACCGAAAGCCCGGAGGCCAGCACCTTGGCCTTGAGGTCCGCCACGTCGCCGTCTTCCACCAGCGGGTGATCCACCGCAGGCACCGGATCCTGCCAGATCAGATCCTCCGCCGGAACCTCCTCACCCAGATAGCGCGACTTGGGCCCCATGTCACGGTGGCATAGCTTGAACCAGGCGCGGGCAAAGGCGTCGGCGAATTTCTCCGGGTTGGCGTGGAAATCGCGCGAGATCTTCTCGTACTCCGGGTCCATCCGCATCGACATATCCGCGGTGGTCATCATCGGCGGATGCGTCTTGCTGGGGTCATGGGCGTCCACCACCATATGCTCGGGCTTCACATCCTGCGCCTGCCACTGGTTTGCACCAGCCGGGCTTTTGACCAGTTTCCACTCATAGTCGAACAGCACGTCGAAATAGCCCATATCCCAATTTGTCGGGTTCGGTTTCCACGCGCCCTCAATGCCGGACGTGGTGGTGTCAGCCGCATTCCCGGTGCCGTGCGAGTTCAGCCAGCCCAGCCCCATATGCTCGATCTCCGCGCCTTCCGGTTCCGTGCTGACCAGCTCCGGATCGCCTGCGCCATGCGCCTTGCCAAAGGTATGGCCGCCCGCCACCAGCGCCACGGTCTCCTCGTCATTCATCCCCATGCGGGAGAATGTCTCGCGCACATCCTTGCCAGAGGCGACCGGATCCGGATTGCCGTCCGGGCCTTCCGGGTTCACATAGATCAGCCCCATCTGCACCGCGGCCAGCGGGTTGGCCAGGTCGCGCTCGCCGGAATAGCGGCTGTTGGGCTGGTCGCTGGTGGCCAGCCACTCGGTCTCCGCCCCCCAATAAACGTCCTCCTCCGGCTCCCACACATCCGCGCGGCCGCCGCCGAAGCCGAACACCGGGCCGCCCATCGATTCAATGGCGCAGTTCCCCGCCAGGATCATCAGATCCCCCCAGGAGATCCGGTTGCCGTACTTCTGCTTGATCGGCCACAGCAGGCGGCGCGCCTTGTCCAGGTTGCCGTTGTCCGGCCAGCTGTTCAGCGGCGCAAACCGCTGATTGCCGGTGCCGCCGCCGCCGCGGCCGTCCGCACTGCGGTAGGTGCCCGCGCTGTGCCAGGCCATGCGGATGAACAGCGGCCCGTAATGGCCATAGTCCGCAGGCCACCAGTCCTGGCTGTCGGTCATCAGCGCGTAAAGGTCCTGCTTCACCGCCTTCAGGTCCAGCTTCTTGAACTCTTCTGCATAGTTGAAATCAGCGCCCATCGGGTTCGACGCAGGCGAATGCTGGTGCAGGACCTTCAGGTTCAGCAGGTTCGGCCACCAATGCTTGTTGGTGGTGCCGCCGGATGCGCCGGCGCCATGAAACACCGGGCATTTTCCTTGGGGGGTATTTCCGTCCATTTTTGTCTCCGATCGTGGCTGCAATTACTATCGTGCTACGTGACAGAAGCGCCCTCGGGCCTGTGCGGCAGCTCATCGCTTGAGCGCAGCCCCGGCCCCGCCTTGAGAATACAAGCGCGGCAAAGCTGCTGCCGGATTCCCTGTCTTCGTGAAATGAGGCTAGCAGAGGAAACCCATTGGATTAAGTTGCATTTATTCATCGCAGTGATAATCAAATCCTATGATAAACGTGACCCTCCGCCAGATGCGCTATTTCGAGGCGCTGGCCCAGCACCGCCATTTCGGCCGCGCGGCAGAGACCTGCTCGGTGTCGCAGCCTGCTTTGTCTGTTCAGATCAAGGAATTGGAGGAAATTCTGGGGGTGCAGCTGGTGGAGCGCGGGGCGCGTCAGGTGCGTTTGACCAGCTTTGGCGAGGATCTCGCCTTAAGGGTGCGCGGCATCCTGCGCTCGGTGGATGAGCTGGGCGAGCTGGCGCGCGCCTCCCGTGACGGTCTGGCCGGGCGGCTGCGGATCGGGGTGATTCCCACCATCGCGCCTTACCTGCTGCCCTCCATTGTCGGCACGCTGACCCGCCAGTATCCGGAGGCCGACATCCGGGTGCGCGAAACCGTGACCCCCAAACTGCTTGAGGAGCTGGGGGAGGGGCGTCTGGACACCGCCATCGTGGCGCTGCCGGTCTCAGAACCTGCGTTCGAGGAAGTGCCGCTGTTCTCCGAGGACTTCGTGCTGGTGCGCCCGGGGGAGGACAGCGGCAAGCCGGTGCCGGGTCCGGAGGGCTTGCGCGAAATGCGGCTCCTGCTGCTGGAGGAGGGGCACTGCTTCCGCGATCAGGCCCTGTCGTTCTGCAACATGCAGTCGGCGGCCCCGCGTGAGCTGCTGGACGGCAGTTCCCTGTCGACCCTGGTTCAGATGGTCAGCGCGGGCATCGGCGTGACGCTCATTCCGGAAATGGCAGTCCCGGTTGAAACCCGCTCGGCGGTGGTCTCGGTGGCCCGCTTCCGCGACCCGCAGCCCGCCCGCACCATCGGTATGATCTGGCGCCGCAGCAACCCGCTGGCGCGGCAGCTGACGCAGGTGGCCGAAGTGGTGCGCCAGGCGGCCGATACCCTGCGGGCCAGCTGCAGCCCGATGATCTGAGGCGCGGATCTGTTCTGCCTTTGTGAACAATCACCGGCTTAGCCCCCTCTGGATTGAGTGGCTCCGGGGTGGTCTCAACCTCTTGCAGATTGGTGCGCAAAGAGCACGTTCACAAGCCTTTCAACGGCCTTATTGTTTCCTGATTCAGGTTGTTTTGTTAACTTTCCATAAAAAATAACGAACTGAAGCGGGCATACAGGCAGATGAAAACGGGCTTTCGCGGCACGTTTGTTGTTTCCTGGTCGCAAACCGAGATTGACGGCCTTCCGGCCGCGCCGGTGGGCGCGCTGGAGGTGGGCGCGGCTTGGTCCTGGCATGGCGATGCTGTGCGGGTGGACGGGCCGGCAGGGCTGTTGCGGCTGGATACGGCAAGCGATGAGGCAGAATTGCGCCGCCGGGCGGCACGGTCGGTGCGCCGGCTGGTTGGGGCAGCGGTGCAGAACCGGACCGATGTGGATGCGGTCGCGGTGGACGAGCCGCTGATGGACAGGAGCTTTGCCGTGACCAACGGCGCGCAAAGTTTCACGGTGACCCTGATCGAAACCGGGCCGGGCCAGTTGCCGCTCTTGATGTTCACGGGCAGTCTGCCGCCGCGCGGGACCGACCTCTGGGTGGTGCACCAGTCGCTGGCCGGCCGCAGCACGGAGCGGACCCACGGCGAATCCGGGGTGGTCTGCTTTACCCCCGGAACGCTGATTTCGACCCCCGAAGGGCCCAAGCGGGTCGAACAGCTGCGCGAAGGCGGCAAGGTCCAGACCCGTGACAATGGCGCCCAAGAGATCCTGTGGATCGGCTCGCGCCGGATCACCGGTGCGCGGCTGCACGTGATGCCGCAGCTGCGCCCGGTCCGCATTCATGCCGGCGCCCTGGGGATCGACCGCCCGGAACGGGAGCTGCTGGTCTCCCCCGATCACCGGATGCTGCTCCGCGGCGCGCATGTGCAGGCGCTGTTCAACACGCCCGAGGTGCTGGTGGCGGCCGGCGATCTGGCCAATGGCCGCACAATCCTGCCCGATGCCACGGTGCGCGAGGTCACCTATATCCACCTGATGCTGGCCAATCACCAGGTGCTCTGGGCCAACGGGGTGGAGACCGAAAGCTTCCATCCCTCCAACGCCTCGCTCACCGCGCTGAGCGGCAGCGACAGGGCGAGGCTGTTCCGTCTGCAGCCGCAGCTGGAGCGCGATCCGCTGTCTTACGGCGCCTATGCCCGCCGCAATCTCAGCGCGTCCGAGGCCGCGATTCTCGCGCATCAGGCCGCCTGAGCCTTTACGGAACCGGAACAGCGCGCTATTTCGCGTCCCGGCCCGGCTGTCGCCTGCAGATTTCCAGGCAAATGCGCGTTCGCCATGTTGACTCTGCCCCATCCCCCTATATAAGCGCGGCTTCATTGGTGTTGGTGGCCCCCGCAAGGGGATGCCTGTCATGCCCGGATCCTGGATGCGGAGCAAGAGGACAACGCCCTTCGATTGTTGCAGGTGCTCCTGGAGCAGGTGAACACGGACGGTGCGGTGGCGGATGCGATTGCAGCCCGAAAAGTGGGAACCGGTTTTCGGAACAAGCTGCAATGCCATTAAAGAAGGAGATCAGCCGTGACCAAACGCACGTCTGCCAAGTACAAAATCGACCGCCGCATGGGCGAAAACATCTGGGGCCGTCCGAAGTCCCCGGTCAACCGCCGCGACTACGGCCCGGGCCAGCACGGCCAGCGCCGCAAGGGCAAACTGTCCGACTTCGGCATTCAGCTGCGCGCCAAGCAGAAGCTCAAGGGCTACTACGGCGACCTGACCGAAAAGCAGTTCCGCCGCATCTACGGCGAAGCCGTCCGCGTCTCCGGCGACACCGGTGAAAACCTGATCGGCCTGCTGGAGCGCCGCCTGGACGCCGTCGTCTACCGCGCCAAGTTCGTTGCAACCGTCTTTGCGGCCCGCCAGTTCGTGAACCACGGCCACGTGACCGTGAACGGCAAGCGCGTGAACATCCCCTCCTACCGCGTCAAAGAAGGCGACGTGATCGAGGTCCGCGACAAGTCCAAGCAGATGGTTGCCGTTCTGGAAGCCACCCAGCTGGCTGAGCGCGATGTGCCGGATTACATCGAAGCCGACCACTCCAAGATGACCGCAACCTTCGTGCGCACCCCGTCCCTGGGCGACGTGCCGTACCCGGTTATGATGGAACCGAACCTGGTCGTCGAATTCTACGCCAAGAACTAAGCCTGCTGCCCCCGGGGCATCTGGCGGAAGGGCTGTCCTGCGGGGCAGCCCTTTTTCTTTGCTGCTGCCGCCTTGCAGGAGGTCGCGTGGCGCGGGCCGCAAGGAAAGCTGTGGTCCGGCGGCGTCATTGGTACTATCCTGATCCCAAAACGACAGGGAGTGACCAATGAAGTTGATGATGAAGGCAGCTGCCGTGGCGGCGCTTACGGTTCTGGCGGCGGCGGCAGGCGCTGCACCGCTGAAACTCACACCCGCAAATCCGCAGCCCTCCGGCCTCAAGCCCGGCCTTGCGGTGACCTACGCCTACCCGCAGGACGTGAAAACACTGGCCGAAGCCTCTTCAGCGCTCAAGATCGGCAGCGAGCGCGGCCGCCCCATTTCCGGGCTGGACAACCGGGACACCGAAGAGGGGCAGAACACCCTGACCTCCAAGCGGCCGATGCACGTGGCGGCCAGTATCACCGGATACGTGAAGTTCGACCAGCCCGGCATCCACAATATCGACTTCCTGACCAACGACGGGCTGCGGGCCAGCATCGGCGGCCAGATCGTGGGGGAGTTCGACGGCCGCCAGTCCTGCGACACCACCATCATGACCCAGGTCGAGGTACCCTCCGCCGGCTGGTATCCGGTTGATATTCTGTACTTCCAGCGCCTTGGGACAGCCTGCCTGCACATGCGCATGGGCCCGGACGGCAAACGCCCGAAATGGATGAAGGACAGCGCCTTCGGTCACTGACCAGAAAGGCCTTCTTCTGGCCGGAAATATCCCGGGGGAAGCCCGGAGGGCTGGGGGCAGAGCCCCCGCTCCATCCTTTTCTAAAGCGGCAGCGGGCGGCCTTCTGCGATGGCTTCCATCGCGAAATAGGAGGTCACGCTGTCCAGCTCCACGCCTGAGATCAGCCGCTGATAGACCTTGTCGTAGCTGGCCATGTCCTCGGTCACCACTTTCAGCTGATAATCGTAATCGCCGCCGATCCGGTGGAAATCCACCACCTCGGGGATGGTCAGCACATGGCGGCGGAACTTTTGCAGCCACTCCGCCGAATGGTGCCGGGTGCGCAGCAGCACAAACACCACCAGATCCAGCCCCAGCTGCTTGCGGTCCAGCCGCGCGGTGGAGCCCTTCAGCAAGCCGCTTTCATTCAGCGCTTTCAGCCGCCGCCAGCAGGCGTTCTGCGACAGGCCAACCTGATCCGCCAGCTCCCGCTGAGACAGGCTGGCGTCCTGTTGCAGCGCTCGCAAGATGGCGCGGTCAATTTGATCTGCTGATTTGCTCATTAGTGGATCATATGACACAATAATCGTGCGATCCACTCAGTAATTGATAAAGTTATCTCGCCGATTTCCGTTCAAGATGTCTCAACAGATTTCGGAGGCGCGACATGACCCTGGCAGCATTCAAACAGACCATCCGGCAGGCCGCACAGGACGGCACCCTTGGCGGCAGCGTAATCGGCGACGGTGTGATGATCCCCGGCCTCGATGGTGAGGTGCCTCTGGTCTATGCAGACTACGTCGCCTCCGGCCGGGCGCTGCGCCAGGTTGAGGATTTTGTGGCGGCGCAGGTGCTGCCGTTCTACGCCAACTCCCACACTGAGGCGTCCTACTGCGGCACGCAAATGACCCGCCTGCGCCGCGAGGCGCGCAGCGAAATCGCCCGTCTCACCGGCGCCACGGCACAGGATGCGGTGATCTTCACCGGGTCGGGCGCCACCGCGGGCCTCAACCGGCTGGTGAGCCTGTTCGGTGTCAATGAGGCCGCGCGGCCGGTGGTCTTCATCGGCCCGTATGAGCACCACTCCAACATCCTGCCCTGGCGCGAAAGCAAGGCGCAGGTGGTCGAAATCCCCGAGGCGGAGGAGGGCGGGCCCGACCTGGCGGTGCTGGAACTGGCGCTGAAGCAGCACGCGGACAGCGACCTGAAGATCGGCAGCTTCTCCGCCGCCTCCAACGTGACCGGCATCGTGACCGATCCTGATCCCATCAGCCGCCTGCTGCACGCTCATGGCGCGCTGGCGGTCTGGGACTATGCCGGCGGCGGCCCTTACCTGCCGGTTGACATGGGGCAGGGCGGCGCCGCCCGCAAGGATGCTGTGGTCGTGTCACCGCACAAGTTTCCCGGCGGCCCCGGCGCCTCCGGCGTGCTGGTCGTCAACACCGGCGCGGTGCGCCGCCGCTGCCCCTCGTGGCCGGGCGGCGGCACCGTCAGCTTTGTCTCCCCCTGGCGGCATGAATACAGCCAGGATCTGGCCGCCCGCGAGGAGGCCGGCACCCCCAACGTGATCGGCGACATCCGCGCCGCCCTGGCGTTCCTGGTCAAGGAGGCCGTGGGCCAGCAGCAGATCGAGGCCCGCGAGGCCAAATTCGCGCAGATGGCCTGGGACGGCTGGTCCGCCAACCCGCGCCTGCGCATCCTTGGTCACCGCGAGGCCCACCGGCTGCCAATCTTCTCTTTCCTGGTCACTGACGGGGCGGGCAGCCCGGTGCATCAGCAGCTGTTCACCCGTATGCTGAGCGACGTCTACGGCATCCAGGCGCGCGGCGGCTGCGCCTGCGCAGGCCCTTATGCGCACCGGCTGCTGGGCATCAGAGAGCCGGAGTCGGAAACCCTGTTCGCCGACCTGCAAGCGGGAGAAGAGATGAAGAAACCCGGCTGGGTGCGGCTCAACTTCTCCTACCTGATGGAGGAGGAGACCGCGCAGTACATTATTGATTGCGTGAACGATCTGACGCTGAAAGCAGGGGAAATTGCCGCACGCTACAACGCTGATCCGGCAACTGCACGGTTCAAATCCCGGGCCGCCTAGGCCCAACCGGAACGGGTGCTTTCCCGCGCCGGGGAAGCACCTCACATGCTTGTGATATGTAGGCAGCCGGCCCCTGCATTTAAAGGGGGAATGTCTATCCCAAATCCCCCGCGACGGGCGGCCGGCGCCATGGCACGCTTGAACCAGTAGTTAATTGGTTGGAGCAAAATCATGGCTCTCAAGCTTTCCGCCCCTGTCGGCGACAAGAAACGGATTACCAAGCCGGACCCCAAGACCGGCGAAAGCAAATTCAAACCGGTCAAGAACGCCCCCGCGGATGTCGAACTTGTCCGCCTGATGCTCAAGGCGAACGGCTATTCCGTCGAAATCAGCACCAAGTGCGATGCCGGGCTGATCAAGACCATCAAGGATTTCCAGAAAAAGAAGCTGGGCTTCAAAAAGCCCGACGGCATCGTCGATCCCGGCATGCGCACCTGGAACGCTGGCCTGCCCAAGCTGGCCGCGATGCATGCCGCCGACACCAAGATTGAACGGGTTGAGGTTGTCGAGAACGGCAAGACCAAGCTGATCACCGTTGCCGAGTTCGAGGCGGGGCAGGAAGAATTGCGCCGCAAGCTTCTGGCCAAGGCCAACATGATGTACGGCCAGGCGGAATCCTGGGTCGATTTCTGCAACGAGGTGGAAAACACCCGCCAGGGCAACGAGACCTTCCTCAATGCGCTCACGGAATTTGCCGTCAGCGTGGTTAACGACAAGACCGATCCGCCCTGGACCCCGATCCTGAATGCCCGCTCCGAGGCGAGTTTCCTCAAGACATTGACTAGCAAGAAAAAACCGGACTGGAAAAAGGTCTACAAACAGGATGTGAAGGCATCCAAGGCCTATAACACCGGCGGCAAGGCGTTCAAGAAATTCATCGACCAGCGGATCGCCACCGCAGGGGGCATCGTCTGGAAGCTGGAAGTGGTGCGCGAGGTCTCCTTTGCCGTGGTGGAAACCTACATGACCGCGCGCCTGGTGGCGACCAAGGGTATGTCGCCTGCCAAGGCTCACGCTGTCGCTGCCGCCAGCACCGAGGCGCTGAAATCCAGCGCGGGCCAGCTGGGTGAGCATCTGGCGGGCAACAAGGTGACATGGGACGGCGCCGCCAAGAAAGTGTTCATCGACAGCTTCATTGCCGGGCTGGCGGGGGCTGCAGGCGGCAAGCTGACCGCCAAGCTGTCGGCAGGCCTCGCCGATGATCTGGCCAAGGCCGCAGCCTCGAAACTCTCCCGCGAGATGCCCAAGAAAGCGGTGAAGGTCTTCTTTGAGAAGTTCCTGAAATCCAAGGCCGGGGAGGCGATGGTGACGGAAGCCCTGAAGGAAACCATCGGCCTGGCCAAGCCGCTGATCGAAAAAGGCCGTCCGCCGAACACCAAGGAGATCAAGGAAAGCATCGCCAAGATCCTGACCGCAGGCATCATGTCCGCAGGGGCCGGCAAGGCGCTGGAGAAATTCTCCTCCGGCTTCACCTCCGGCGCGGAAAAGTTCCTCAAGACCAAGCTGGCGCCCGCCGCGATGGAGGGCGCGGTCAAGAAGGATTTGATCGCCAAATACGGCGCCAAGGCCACCGAGGATTTCATCAAGCTGCACGGCGACGCTGTCTATGGCGAGATCTCCAAGCAGATCTCCGGCAAGACGCTCAGCAAATATGCAGGCGAGGCCCTGAACAGCGCCGACGGCTCGCAATCGGCGGCGACCATGCAAAAGCAGGCCAACGAGGCGATGCGCAAGGACATGGAGCTGCGCAAGCAGATCCAGAAGATCATCATGGCCGAGGCCAAGCGCAAGATGCCCAAGACAGCCGCGGCGCATTAACGCCAGCGGTTCTGTCGGCGGGAGCTGCCGCAGGGGGGGCGGCAGCCTGGGGGAAGCGTCATCTTGGTGCTTCCCCGTCCGCGTTTGGGCCGTTATGACGGGTTGGAATTAAGGAGCCCGTATTATGACTCAACTCACACCGCAGCCCGGTATCATGGACATCGCTCTGTATCAGGGCGGGGCTGCCCATGTGAAAGGGGTGAGCAATGTTGTGAAGCTCTCCTCGAACGAGAACCCGCTTGGCCCCAGCCCCCGCGCCATTGAGGCGATGCAGGCGGCGGCGGCCAGTATGCACCGCTATCCCAGTTCGGATCATGCAGCGCTGCGGCAGGCCATCGGCGAGGTGCACGGGCTGGAGCCGGAGCAGATCATCTGCGGCGCCGGCAGCGACGAGATCATCGCCTTCCTGTGCCAGGCCTATGCCGGGCCGGGGGATGAAGTTCTCTATACGGAACATGGCTTTGCCATGTACCGCATCAGCGCACTGGCGGCCGGCGCCACCCCGGTGGAGGTGAAGGAGCGCGAGCGCGTCACTGATGTGGACGCGCTGCTGGAAGGCTGCACCAACCGCACCAAGCTGGTCTTCATCGCCAACCCCAACAACCCCACCGGCACCATGATCAGCGAGGCCGAGGTCGCGCGGCTGGCAGATGGCCTCCCCGTTGGCGCGCTTCTGGTGCTGGACGGCGCCTACGCCGAATATGTCGAGGGCTTTGATGCCGGCGCCGCGCTGATCGCATCCCGCAGCAACGTTTTCATGACCCGCACCTTCTCCAAGATATACGGCCTGGGCGGCGCCCGGATCGGCTGGGGCTACGGCCCCAAGGAGATCATCAACGTCCTGAACCGTGTGCGCGGGCCGTTCAACGTCTCCAGCACCGCGCTGGCGGGCGCTGAGGCATCCGTGCGCGATACGGATTATGTCGATCACTGCCGGTCCGAAAACGCCAAGTGGCGCGCCTGGCTGGCCAATGCGCTGGCCGAAATCGGCGTGCCGTCGGACGTCTCCAGCACCAATTTCATTCTGGCGCGTTTCAGCAGCCAGGCCGAGGCCGAGGCCTGCGACCTGTACCTGCAAGCACAGGGGCTGATCGTGCGCCGGGTGGCGGGCTACAACCTGCCCACAGCACTGCGCATCACCATCGGCGACGAAGACTCCTGCCGCCGCATCGCGCAAGGCGTCAAAGCATTCAAAGAGGGGCAGGCATGAGCAGCCAGGAAAACGGCCAGGTCTACGGCCGCGTCGCGCTGATCGGGCTGGGCCTGATCGCGTCCTCGATGTTCTGGGCGATGAAACGCGCAGGCCTTGCGGGCGAGGTCACCGGCTATGCCCGCAGTGAGGAAACCCGTGCGACGGCTCGCAAAATCGGCCTCTGCGACCGCGTCTGCGACAGCGCGCGCGACGCTGTGAAAGACGCCGACCTGGTGGTGCTCTGCGTCCCCGTCGGCGCCATGGGCCCGGTGATGGAAGAGATCGCCCCGGTGCTGAAACCCGGCGCCACGGTCTCTGACGTGGGCTCCGTCAAACGCCACGTGATCGAGGCGGTGCAGCCGCATATCCCTGAGGGCGTTCATTTCGTGCCTGCCCATCCGCTGGCCGGGACGGAGCATTCCGGCCCCGAATCCGGCTTTGCCGAGCTGTTCGACAACCGCTGGTCGCTGCTGGTCCCGGTCGAGGGCACAGATCCCGCCGCCACGGCCCGTCTGCGCGCGCTGTGGGAAGGCATGGGCGCCAATGTCGATGAGATGGACGCCGACCACCATGACCTGGTGCTGGCCGTCACCTCCCACACCCCGCACCTGATCGCCTACACGATGGTGGGTGTGGCCGACGACCTGCGCCGGGTGACCGACAGCGAGGTGATCAAATACTCCGCCGCGGGTTTCCGCGACTTCACCCGTATCGCCGCCTCTGATCCGACCATGTGGCGCGACGTGTTCCTGACCAACAAGGACGCCACGCTGGAAATTCTCGGCCGCTTCACCGAGGAACTCTTTGCCCTCCAGCGCGCCATCCGCACCGGCGACGGCGCGCATCTGCACGATTACTTCACCCGCACCCGCGCCATCCGCCGGGGCATCATCGAGGCCGGCCAGGACACCGACGCGCCGGACTTCGGCCGGGTGCAAAAGAAATGATCCGGGCCGGTGCTGTCCTTGCGGCTCTGGCCTTGGCGGCGGCGCCGGCCTTGGCGGAAAACCAGCCGGAACGCGCCCCCGAGCTGCGGGAGCTCGCCGCCCTCAGCGCCCCGGCAGCAGCCCTGCCGCCCATGCCTCTGCCGCAGGCCCGTGCAGGCACCCAGGCGACCGAGGTGCTGTTCGGCCGCAAGAAACGCCTCAAGGGCGCGGTTTGCGGCGACGCGGACATCAAGGGCGATGAGGCCGGCACTGTGGCAGGCGCCTTGCCCGGCTGTGGCGTCAAGGATGCGGTCAGGGTGCGTGAAATCGCCGGGGTGCGGCTCAGCCAGACGTCGCTGATGACCTGCAACACCGCCCGGGCGCTGAAGACCTGGATCCACCGCGAAGTGGAAACCGCCTTCGGGCGCCGCAACAAGGTGGTCGGCCTGCGGGTCGCGGCCCATTACGCCTGCCGCACCCGCAACAACCGTCCCGGCGCCAAGATCTCCGAACATGGCAAGGGCCGGGCGATCGACATTTCCGGCTTCACCCTGGCCAGCGGCGAGACCGTCACCGTTCTGCACGGCTGGAAAAAACGCAAGACCCGCAAAAAGCTGAAAAAGATCTGGCGCGCCGCCTGCGGCCCCTTCGGCACCGTGCTGGGGCCGGAGGCCGACCGTTACCACAAGGACCACTTCCACCTGGATATCGCCCGCCACCGCGGCGGCTCCTACTGCCGCTGACGGCGGCCGCCGCCAGGCGGCGCTCCCCTGTTCATCTGGCTGAAAATATCCCGGAGCGCGAGGCAGAGCCTCGCACAGTCCTGCCCTTGCCAGCGGTGAGCAGGCTGCGTGCGGGCGCGCGGTCAGCGGATGATCAGCCGCGGCGCATGGCCCAGGGGCAGCGGGCCGAGGGTGACATAACCGTCCCTGAACCCCAGGGCGATGTCGAGGTCGCGGGAATTACCGCTGGCCTCTGCCAGCAGGCCCAGAACCCGCTCCACTGTGCCGCGCAACGCAGGCGGCAGCGCGCCGGTGCGCTCGGCCATCAGCACCAGCCCGCGCCAGTTTTCCGCCTGCAGCGCGATTTCCCCCTCGGGCAGCCCCTGCGCGTCCACCGTCAGCGCGCCGGTCGCCTTCAGCCGCAAATCACCCCAGCGGGCATCGGCCAGTTTCAGATCAATCCGGCGCGGCTGCGGCCGCTGCTGCTCCAGCGCTGACCGGTCCCAGGCGGCGTCAAAGGCAACCGTCATCTCCAGCGCCAGCGTATCGAACCGCTCCGGCAGGGCAGAGCTGGCCGCCAGCAGCCGCCGCCAGGCCGCGCGCGGCGCAAACTCCTGGGCGCCGGCGGTGATCCGGTAGGTCTCGGGGCTGTCCGCTTGCACCATGCGCAGGTCCAGCGCCGCGCCGCTCAGCACCGTCTCGCCGCCGCGCTCGATCTGCCAGCTGTCCGCCACCGCCGCCAGCCGCTCCAGCTCCAGCGCCGTGCCGGGCTTCAGGTGCAGGCTGGCCTGCAACCCGTCTGCGGTGATCACCGCAGTCCGGTCGAAATACGACAGCCGCTGCGCCGTCGCCGGGAAATGCAGCTCCAGCCGCCCGGGCCAGGCGGCGGGGCTGTCCAGTTCCAGCCAGTCCGCCCGCCAAGCCGTGCCGGTGCGGGGATCCGCCAGGGCAGGGCGGCTGATCCGGGTCTGGTGCCGGAACGGATAGCCCTGTGTCTCCAGCCCGGAGTATTCCGCCTGCCAGCCCCGGCTGTCCTGCGCATCGAACCAGGCCTCGATGCCGTTCTTCAGCCCCCAGGCCGCCGCCGCCCAGTACAGGCTCCACATTGCCGCAATGGCTATCAGCAGTTTTGCCAGGCGCATCGGATAGCCTCTTTTGTCCGCAACAGGATTGCTGTTTATAGGGGGGCAGCAGAAAGGGCCAGACGACATGACCATGTGGGTATTCGGATACGGATCACTTCTTTGGAACCCCGGTTTCCCGGTGGCCCGGCGCGAGGTTGCGGTGCTGCACGGCTATGCCCGCTCCTTCTGCATGACCTCCATTCACCACCGCGGCACCGAAGACCACCCCGGCCTGGTGCTGGCGCTGGACGCGGCCGAGGGCGCCCATTGCAAGGGCATCGCGCTGTCGGTGGAGGCCGGCCACGAAGAGCAGACCCTGGCGGAGCTGCGCGAGCGCGAGCTGATCTCCTCGGCCTACCTGGAGCGTGACCTGGAGGTGGAGCTGGCGGGTGGCTCCATGGTGACCGCCGTGACCTACGTGATCGACCCGCACCACGTGCAGTATTGCGGCGGCCTCAGCCTTGAAGAGCAGGCGCAGATGATTGCCCATGCGGTCGGCGGGCGCGGTCCCAATACCGAATACCTCTACAACACTGCTGAACATCTGGCCGAGATCGGCCTGCATGACAGCGACTTGGACTGGCTGGCGGGCCGGGTGCGGGAAATCACTGCCTGAGTCCCCTCCGGACGTGCCGGTCAGGGCAGCAGATAAGGCATCCACAAAGGGCGGCGCCCGCCCGTTTCGCCGGAGGCAACCCCGCGGTTTGAGGGGCGGACAGGCGGTTGCAGGTCCGGGAAACGCGGCCGTTCGGGAAACCACAGCGCCGGACAGCCATAAAGCCTTGGCGCTCCTGGCACTTTGCTTATAGGCTGCGAACCAAATAAGAGCAGACATAAGTGTCAGGAGCCAAGACGTATGGCGCAGCCAGACCGCAAGACCCGGCCGCAGTTCTCCCAGCCGGTGCGGCAGATCATCATGATGCTGATCGCGCTGGGGCTTTCCGGATTCGGGGCCTTTGTGGCGCTGCCGCGGGTGCTGCCGGTGTTCCAGGCCAACCCCTGGCTCAACGGCTTTATAGTCTTCGTGTTTGTGATCGGGGTGCTGGCCTGCTTCTGGCAGGTGGTGCAGCTCATCGGCTCGGTGCGCTGGATCGAACGCTTTGCCGCCGGCGACAACCAGGACCACCGCCGCCCGCCGTCGATGCTGGCACCGCTGGCGTCGCTGCTGGCGACGCGCAGCGCCCGGATGCAGCTGGGCTCCGCCTCGACCCGCTCCATCCTGGACTCGGTCGCCAGCCGCATCGACGAAGACCGCGAGATCACCCGCTACATCGTCAACCTGCTGATTTTCCTCGGCCTTCTGGGTACCTTCTACGGCCTGGCCACCACGGTTCCCGCCGTCGTCGACACCATCCGCAGCCTGGCGCCGCAGGAGGGCGAAGAAGGCCTGTCGGTTTTCAATCGCCTGATGACAGGTCTTGAGGCGCAACTGGGCGGCATGGGCGTGGCCTTCGCCTCCTCGCTGCTGGGCCTTGCCGGATCGCTGATCGTGGGCCTGCTGGAACTGTTTGCGGGCCACGGCCAGAACCGCTTTTACCGCGAGTTGGAGGAATGGCTCTCCTCGATCACCCGGGTCAGCTTCTCCTCCGGCGAGGACGGCGCCGGGGACAGCGGCGTGGTTTCGCAAGTGCTCGACAACATGGCCGAGCAGATGGACGCGCTGCAGGCGATGTTTGCAGAAACCTCCGAAGGCCGCGCGGCGGTGGATCAGAAACTGGGCGCGCTGGTGGAGACCATCCAGGAGATGAACCAGCGCCAGGAGCAGACCGGCACCATTACCGCGGCACTGGACCGGGTGGCAGTCGGGCAGGAAGCGCTGACCGAGATCCTGCGCGCGCAAGGAGAGCAGGGGGCGATCGACGCCGAAAGCCGGATGCGGCTGCGCTCGATCGACGTGCAGATGCTGCGCATCCTCGAAGAAATTTCCGCGGGCCGCCAGGAAAGCCTGGCAGAGCTGCGCAAGGACATCGACCTGATGATCAAGGCCTTCGCCCGCCCGCGCGGCCTCTCGCGCGGCGGCTTGCCGGGCCGGGACGCGGGGGAATAACCTATGGCCCTTTCCCGGCGCACAGGACAGCGGTTCCAGGCCTCGATCTGGCCCGGGTTTGTCGATGCGATGACCGGGCTGCTGCTGGTGCTGATGTTTGTGCTGACCATCTTCATGGTGGTTCAGTTTGTGCTGCGCGAGACAATCACGGGCCAGGAAAGCGAGCTGGATGAGCTCTCCGCCGAAGTCAGCGCGCTGGCCTCCGCGCTGGGGCTGGAGGAGCGGGAAAACAGCCGCCTGAACGCCCGGCTGGGGGCGCTGACCTCAACGCTCAACACCGCGGAACAGGACCTCGAGCGGGCGCGCAACCTGATCACCTCGCTGACCGCAGAGCGCGACCGGCAGGCGGGCGAACTGTCCGAGGCCGCCAGCCGCATCACCAGTTTCGAAGCGCAGGTGGCGGCGCTGATCGCCAGCCGCGACGCGGCCCAGGCGCGGGTCGCTGACCTGAGCGCAGAGCGTGAAAGCCTGGAAACGGCCCGCGCCAAACTGCTCAGCGAGCAGGAGGCATTGAACCTGGCGCTGGCCCAGGCCCGCGGCGAGATCGACGCCCAGGCCGAAGCGGCCCGTTTGGCCGCGGCACAGCGCGAGGCGATGGAAGCGCTGATCGCCAGCCTGGAGGCGGAGCAAACAGCAAACACTGAAGAAATCGCCGGTCTTCAGGAACAGCTGAGCGCCGAGGAAGCGGCCCGGATGGTGGAAGCCGCCGCCGCCGAAGCCCTGCGCGAAAAGCTGCAATCGGCGGATGCTGAGCTGACCGCCATGACCCTGGCGCTGGAGGCGCAGCGGCAGGAGGCTGAGGATACGCTGACATTGCTGGCCGCTGCCGAGGCCGCAAAGAAGCAGCTCGACGCGCAATTGTCCGAACTGGAGACGGCCCGCGCAGGCTCGGACGCCGAAGCCGGGCGGCTGGCGGCAGAGCTGGCAGAGGCCAAGGCGGCGCTGGCCGCGGCGGAAACTCAGGCCAGCGAGCTGGACGTGCTGCGCCAGCGGCTGCTGGCGGCAGCCGCCGCGCAGGAGGCGGCGGAGGCCACCGCGTCGGACCGGCTGACCCAGGCGGAAGAACGCGCCGCCCTTCTGGCGCAAGCCCGCGAGGCGCTCTCGCAGGAGAAAGCGGTGTCAGAGGAGGCCCGCCGAGAAACCGCGCTGCTCAACCAGCAGGTGGCGGCCCTGCGCGAACAGCTGGGGGGCTTGCAGGCCATTCTGGACGACTACCAGGCCCGCGACGCCGCGCAGCAGGTGCAGCTGCAGAACCTGGGCCAGGACCTGAACGCAGCCCTCGCCCGCGCCGCATCAGAGGAGCGCAGGCGGCGGCTGCTGGAGGAACAGGAGCGCAAGCGCCTGGAAGCCGAAGCCGAGGCGCTGGCCAGCAAGGCACAGGACCTGGAGCGCTACCGGTCGGAGTTCTTTGGCCGTCTGCGCGACCTTTTGGGCACCCAGGAGGGCGTGCGCATCCAGGGCGACCGTTTTGTCTTTGCCTCCGAAGTGCTGTTTGCGCCCGGCAGCGCCACCCTGTCGGCTGAGGGCAAGGTGGAGATCGCCAAGGTGGTGTCGATCCTGCAAAGCGTGGTAGCAGCGATCCCGCCGGAAATCAGCTGGATCATCCGGGTAGACGGCCATACCGATGACACGCCTTTGGGCGCACATCCGAAATTCTCCGACAACTGGGAGCTCAGCCAGGGACGGGCGCTGTCGGTGGTGCGCTATATGGTGGAGGCGCTGGGGGTGCCGCCGTCGCGGCTTGCGGCCAACGGGTTCGGGGAGTACCAGCCGGTGAACCCGGCGGACACGCCCGAAGCGCGCGCCCAGAACCGGCGCATTGAGCTGAAGTTCACCGAGAAGTAATCCGGGCCGGCGCCTTGCGGATCCGCCCCGTGCTGCGGCTGGCGCCCGCGGCCGGCCAAAGGGGCTGCGCCAGCGCGGCCGGCGGAAGGTGCAACCCGCTTCACTAATGGAGACAAGCTACTAGTTACGCACGGGTTGCTGCCCCACCGGGCAGTAGGGCACTATTAAAACTATTGCGAATGCGGGAGTTATCAACTTTTGAAGGAAAACGTCCCGCGCGTTGCAGCCCCAGCGGCGTATTCCGGCGCGCTCCCGCCCGGCGCCTGGCCGCCCCGCTGGGGCGTCCGCGCCGGTTGGGCCGCGCATCTACCGGGGCTGCTGCCCCGGCAGATGCGGCACCGTGATACAGCAAAGCTTTAGTCCGGGGTGTCCGCCAGCCTCATGCTGCTGCTGAAGCTGTCCACCTCGCTGCCGCCGCGCAGCAGGCGCGCCGTTCCGGTATAGCTGCCCGCAGGCCAGGACCCGCCGCGCAGACGGCGGCCGGTGGCGCGGAAGAACTGCGCCTGATCCTTTTCCAGCGCTTCTCGGCGGCTCACAAACTCACCGCCGGGCCCGGTCACCGTCAGCTCCAGCGTGTCGCCGGCCTGGCCGCCAAAGGCGTAGGCCCAGAACACGAAGGCCGGGGCATCCGCGGCCAGCGGCGCCTGGTCGGCGGTGCCATCCTTGATCGCCTGGTATTCGGGAATGGCAGTGCTGAAGCCTGCGCCCAGCACGCCGCCGGGCCGGTAGGGCAGCGGGTCGGCCCAGAGCGTCTGCCCGGACGGACTGGCGCAGGTGCCGGAACTGTCCGGCGCAAAGGGATCCACCACCGCGCCGTCCTTGCGGACAGACAGATGCAGATGCGGGAACTGGGTCTTGCCGGACAGGCCGACTTCGCCCAGGGCATCTCCGGCCTTGACCTTCATGCCGCTTTGGACCCGGATCGAGCCGCGCTTCATGTGGCAATACTGGGTTTCCCAGCCGCCGCCATGCCGCAGCACAACGCCGTTGCCGCACTCCTTGCCTTCAATGGCCGCGGCATTCTCTGCGGTTGCGTACTGGTCCGGCATGGTGTTGCGGTTGCCCAGGACGACGCCATCCGCGGCGGCGCGGACCGTGGCGCCGGCCCGCATGTCCGACAGGTAGGGCAGGGCAATGTCCGTGCCCTTGTGGCCCTCATAGCTGAGAGTGCCGCAAGTGAAATCCGTGGCCCCGGGGCCCGGGTCATGGTCCACAAACTGCTGGATGTGGCAGTCCTGGCCAAGGGTGCAATCCAGCGGGAACTGCAAACGAAAATCGCCCGCCGCGGCGGGCGCGGCGAGCGATAAAGCGATCAGCAGTCCTGCGGGGCGCATCAGTCCGCGGTCAGGAGCGGCGGCCGGTCGCCGGAAATCCGCGGCTTGCCCGGACCCTCCAGGCGCAGATCCAGCTTGCCGTCCTTGATACCGACCTTGACGACGCCGCCTTTGGTCAGCTTGCCGAACAAGAGCTCCTCTGCCAGCGGCTTCTTGATGTGCTCCTGAATGACCCGGCCCAAAGGCCGCGCGCCCATGCGGTCGTCGTAGCCCTTGTCGGCCAGCCACTCGGCCGCCTTGCGGGTCAGTTCGATGGAGACGTTGCGGTCCATCAGCTGCGCTTCCAGCTGGAGGACGAACTTCTCGACCACCTGCAGGATCACCTCTTTGCCCAGCGGCGCGAAGGAGATCACCGCGTCCAGGCGGTTGCGGAACTCCGGCGTGAAGGTGCGCTCGATGGCGGCGGTATCCTCGCCCTCGCGGCGGTCGCGGCCAAAGCCGATCGCGGCCTTTGCCATGTCGGAAGCGCCCGCGTTGGAGGTCATGATCAGGATCACGTTGCGGAAATTGACCGTCCGGCCGTTGTGGTCCGTCAGCTGGCCGTTGTCCATCACCTGCAAGAGGATGTTGTAGACGTCCGGGTGCGCCTTTTCGATCTCATCCAGCAGCAGCACGCAGTGCGGGTGCTGATCGACGCCATCGGTCAAGAGGCCGCCCTGGTCAAAGCCGACATAGCCCGGAGGCGCACCGATCAGGCGGGAGACCGCGTGTTTCTCCATGTACTCGGACATGTCAAAGCGCAGCAGCTCCACACCCAGCTGATCTGCCAGCTGTTTCGCAACCTCGGTCTTGCCGACGCCGGTGGGGCCCGCAAACAGATAGTTGCCAATCGGCTTCTCCGGCTCGCGCAGGCCGGCACGGGCCAGCTTGATGGCACTCGACAGGGCGGTGATCGCATCGTCCTGGCCGAAGACCACGCGCTTGAGCGACTTCTCCAGATCTTTCAGCACCTCGGCATCGTCCTTGGAGACGTTCTTGGGCGGAATGCGGGCGATCTTCGCCACGACCGCTTCAATATCCTTGACGCCGATGGTCTTGCGGCGCTTGCTTTCGATGATCAGGTGCTGCGCGGCGCCGGCCTCATCAATCACGTCAATCGCCTTGTCGGGCAGCTTGCGGTCGTTGATGTAGCGCGCTGACAGCTCCACCGCGGTCTTGATCGCGTCGCCGGTGAACTTGATGCCGTGATGCTCCTCGAAATAGGGCTTCAGACCCTTCAGGATCTCGATGGAATCTTCCACCGACGGCTCATTCACGTCGATCTTCTGGAACCGGCGGGACAGCGCGCGGTCCTTCTCGAAATGCTGGCGGAACTCCTTATAGGTGGTGGAGCCCATGGTGCGCAGCTTGCCGCCCTGCAGCGCAGGTTTCAGCAGGTTCGACGCATCCATCGCGCCGCCCGACGTGGCGCCGGCGCCGATCACGGTGTGGATCTCGTCGATGAACAGCACCGCGTCCGGGTGGTCCTCCAGCTCGGAGACCACGGCCTTCAGCCGCTCCTCGAAATCGCCGCGGTAGCGGGTGCCAGCCAGCAGCGCGCCCATGTCGAGCGAATAGATGGTGGTTTCCGACAGGATCTCCGGTGTCTCGCCCGAGACGATGCGGCGCGCAAGGCCCTCGGCGATGGCGGTTTTGCCAACGCCCGGATCGCCCACCAGCAGCGGGTTGTTCTTGCGGCGGCGGCACAGCACCTGGATGCAGCGCTCCACCTCGTGGTCGCGGCCGATCAGCGGGTCGATGTCGCCGTCGCGGGATTTTGCGTTCAGATCGACGCAGTATTTCGCCAGCGCCGACTCTTTCTTTTCGCCCTCGGGGGCGGTGGTCAGGTTGTCCTCTTCCTGCTCCGTCGCGCCGGTTACCGGGCGGGATTCCCCATAGGCCGGGTCCTTGGCGACGCCATGGGCGATGAAGTTCACCGCGTCATAGCGGGTCATCTCCTGGTCCTGCAGGAAATAGGCGGCATCGCTTTCGCGCTCGGCAAAGATGGCGACCAGCACATTCGCCCCCGTTACCTCAGTCCGGCCGGAGCTTTGGACGTGGATCGCGGCGCGCTGGATGACGCGCTGGAAGGCGGCGGTCGGTACCGCCTCGGAGCCGTCGATATCGGTGACCAGATTGGCAAGATCCTCATCCACGAATTCCACCAGGGAGGATCGCAATTCGGTCAGGTCGACACTGCAGGCGCGCATCACGCGGGCCGCGTCGGGCTCGTCGATCAGGGCCAGAAGCAGATGTTCCAGGGTTGCGAATTCGTGACGGCGTTCATTCGCCAGCGCAAGCGCTGCGTGAATGGCCTGTTCCAGGGTGCTCGAGAATGAAGGCACGGGCGTGCTCCTCTGATCTTGGGTTGGCCGGCGGGGCGGTATTAACCAACCCCTCAGTTCAACCATGTGCTTATATGGTTAGAGTTTGGTTGATAGAGCGCCGGCTTCAAGGGCTTTTCTTCATTTTGCGGTCACAATTATTTTCTCCCTGTTGCACCCGGACGCCCTTGATTTGCTCAGAAATTGTCTTTGCGCTTGCGGATTTCGGCAAAAACTTCTGCGTCATCAGCATCTTCCATGCCCAGATGCGCTCTGATGGCGCTATCACCGGCGCGCAGGAACGGATTGGTGCCAAGTTCCAGCTGCAAGGACGAAGGCACTGTCGGGTCACCCTTTTCCCGCGCGCTTGCGATATCGCGGATGCGGTCCTGCAACGCCGGGTTGCCCGGATCCACAGTGGCCGCAAAGGCACCGTTAGACTGGGTGTATTCATGGCCTGAGTAAACCATAGTTTGCGGCGGCAGCGCGGCAAGACGCGACAGGCTGGCCCACATCTGCTGCGGCGTGCCCTCAAACAGCCGCCCGCAGCCCAGTGCCATCAGGCTGTCGGCGGTGAACACCGCGTCCGCGCCGGGGATGTAATAGGCGATATGCCCCACCGTGTGGCCGGAAACATCCATCACCTGCACCTCCTCGCCCAGCAGGGTGAATGTGCCGCCGTCCTTCACAGCCAAGTCCAGATCAGGCAGCCGGTGCGCGTCCGCCTCGGCACCGGTCACCTTGGCGCCATAAGCCTCCCGCAGCTCTGCCACGCCGTCCACATGGTCCCAGTGGTGATGCGTCAGCAGGATCCAGTCCAGCCCCCAGCCGCGTTCCTCAAGCGCTGCCTTGATGGCGCCGGCTTCGGGCGCGTCCACCAGCGCGGTCTCGCCCGAGTCCGGATTATGGATCAAAAAGGCATAGTTATCGGACAGGCAGGGCAGGGTGATGATCTCAAGAGGCATGGTCATTCGCCTTTACATTGCTAAACTGCGCCCAGATTGGCCGAAGCAGCAGGCGCCCGCAATGCATCTTGATGTGCAGGATCTGAGGAACTTCTACTACCGCAGCACGCTGGGCCGTGCGGCGCAGGCGTCGATCCGCGGCCGCCTGCTGGAGCTGTGGCCGGAGGCCGAAGGCCTGACGGTCGCGGGCTTCGGCTTTGCCGCGCCGCTGTTGCGCCCCTACCTGCCGGAGGCGCGCCGGGTGATGGCGCTGATGCCGGGGCCGCAGGGGGTGATGCAATGGCCTGCGGGGATGCCCAATGTCTCGGTGCTGTGCGAGGAGACCAGCTGGCCTGTCGATACCGGCCGGATCGACCGGCTGGTGGTGCTGCACGGGCTGGAGACCTCGGAACGGCCCGCCCGGCTGCTGGAGGAATGCTGGCGGGTGCTGGGGCCGGGCGGCCGGGCGATTTTCATCGTCCCGAACCGGGCCGGGTTCTGGGCCCGCTCGGATCTCACCCCTTTCGGCTATGGCCGCCCCTACACGCTGCGCCAGCTCGAAGGCCAGCTGCGCGAGCATCAGTTCGCCATCGAGCAGCACACCGCGGCGCTGTACCGGCTGCCCAGCCACAAGCGGTTCTGGCTCAAATCCGGCGCCATGCTGGAGAAGATGGGCCGCAAACTGCCGGCAATGCTGGCCGGCGGGGTGTTCATGGTCGAGGTCAGCAAGCAGACCTATCCGCAGAAGGGCCACATGATCCGCACCAAGACCCCCAGCCGCATCCGGGTGCTGGAAGGGCTGTCCAACCCGATGCCGGAGCCGGCCTGACCCCGTGGCCGCCGATTTCGATTCCCTGAAACTGCCGGCGCCGCCGCCGCAGCGCAGCAAAACCGGCCCCGGCAGCGATATGTGACGGATTTCGGGGCAAATGCCGCTGTCCGGAATCGCCAAATTCTGCAGTTCAGCCGCACTTTTTTATTTGCCGACTGTGGTCAAAGGGCCGCACTTCCCGCAAGCCTTTGAAAACACGGAAAACATGCTTTCATCCGTTACCGTTATAGACAGTTGATAGGTCGCATCCGCTCTGCTAGACCCACGCTGATTTCAACGCCCCGCTGCCAATGGGGGATGACTCACGCCCCCGGACGCCTCCTGACGCCAGGTACGCCAACCGGGGCCAAAAACATATCGGAAGGGTGGACGTGTCCGAACCAGCTTCGATTTCTGCAGGCATTGCTGCGCGCTATGCCACGGCGGTGTTCGACATCGCTGAAGAAAACAAGGCGCTCGACAGCCTTGAAACCAGCATCAATGACCTGGCAGCCGCGCTGGCTGACAGCGACGACCTCAACAGCCTGATCCACTCGCCGCTCGTGTCGCGCGAAGAGCAGGGCGCCGCAATCACCGCGGTGGCAGACAAGATGGGCCTGGAGCCCGTCCTGCGCAATACCCTGGCTCTGATGGCTGACAAGCGCCGCCTGTTTGTGCTGCCCGCGCTGATCGAGGCGCTGCGCGCCCGCCTGGCTGACGCCCGCGGCGAAGTCACCGCCGAGGTGGTGTCCGCCAAGGCGCTGACCAAGACCCAGAGCGAAAAGCTGGCCAAGACCCTGGCCGAGCGCGTGGGCAAGAAAGTTACCATCAATGCTTCCGTCGATGCCTCCATCATCGGCGGTCTTGTCGTTAAAGTGGGCTCGAAGATGATCGACAGCTCGATCCGCTCCAAGCTCAACTCCCTACAGAATGCAATGAAAGAGGTCGGATAAATGGGTATCCAAGCAGCAGAGATTTCTGCGATCCTGAAAGACCAGATCAAGAATTTTGGTCAAGAAGCCGAAGTGGCAGAAATCGGCCGCGTGCTGTCCGTTGGTGACGGTATTGCCCGCGTCTACGGCCTCGACAACGTTCAGGCCGGTGAAATGGTCGAATTCCCGGGCGGCATCATGGGCATGGCGCTGAACCTGGAAGCCGACAACGTCGGTATCGTGATCTTCGGCTCCGATCGCGACATTAAAGAAGGCGACACCGTCAAGCGCACCAACTCGATCGTGGACGTTCCGGCCGGCCCCGAGCTGCTGGGCCGCGTTGTCGACGGTCTGGGCAACCCGCTGGACGGCAAGGGCCCGATCAACGCTTCCCAGCGTCTGGTCGCAGACGTCAAGGCGCCGGGCATCATCCCGCGTAAATCGGTGCACGAGCCGATGGCAACCGGCCTCAAGTCGGTTGACGCGATGATCCCGATCGGCCGCGGCCAGCGCGAGCTGATCATCGGCGACCGTCAGACCGGTAAGACCGCCGTGGCTCTGGACACCATCCTGAACCAGAAAACCTACAACGACGCCGCAGGCGACGACGAGTCCAAGAAACTGTACTGCGTCTACGTTGCTGTCGGCCAGAAGCGTTCGACCGTTGCCCAGCTGGTGAAGAAGCTGGAAGAAGCCGGCGCGATGGAATACTCCATCGTCGTGGCCGCAACCGCGTCCGACCCGGCGCCGCTGCAGTTCCTGGCGCCCTACGCCGCGACCGCGATGGCCGAATACTTCCGCGACAACGGCAAGCACGCGCTGATCATCTATGATGACCTGTCCAAGCAGGCCGTGGCCTACCGCCAGATGTCCCTGCTGCTGCGCCGTCCGCCGGGACGTGAAGCTTACCCGGGCGACGTTTTCTACCTGCACTCCCGCCTGCTGGAGCGTTCGGCCAAGCTGAACGAAGACTTCGGCGCCGGCTCGCTGACCGCTCTGCCGGTTATCGAAACCCAGGGCGGCGACGTGTCCGCGTTTATTCCGACCAACGTGATCTCGATCACCGACGGCCAGATCTTCCTGGAAACCGAGCTGTTCTACCAGGGCATCCGCCCCGCCGTGAACACCGGTCTGTCGGTTTCGCGTGTGGGCTCCTCGGCCCAGACCAACGCGATGAAGACCGTTGCAGGCCCGGTGAAACTGTCGCTGGCCCAGTACCGCGAAATGGCGGCCTTCGCCCAGTTCGGTTCCGACCTCGACGCCGCCACCCAGCAGCTGCTGGCCCGCGGCGCCCGTCTGACCGAGCTGATGAAGCAGCCGCAGTACTCGCCGCTGACCAACGCCGAAATCGTCTGCGTCATCTTCGCCGGCACCAACGGCTACCTCGACAAGGTCGACATCAAGGACGTCGGCCGCTGGGAAGCAGGTCTGCTGGCGCATATGCGCGGCAAAGGCAAGGAGACCCTGGACTGGATCACCAACGAAGATCCCAAGATCAAGGGCGACGCCGCTGACAAACTCAAGGCTGCGATCGACGAATACGCCGCCACCTTCGCATAAGGAGAGAGTCGGGACATGCCTTCTCTCAAGGACCTTAAAAACAGGATCGAGTCGGTCAAATCGACCCGCAAGATCACTAAAGCCATGCAAATGGTGGCCGCGGCGAAACTTCGCCGCGCCCAGGAAGCTGCCGAGGATTCCCGGCCCTACACCAAGCGGTTCAACGCCGTGATGGCAGGGCTGGCGGCCTCGGTCGGCGGTTCCGACTCCGCGCCCAAGCTGCTTCGCGGCACCGGCTCGGACCAGGTACAGCTGCTGATCGTGATGACTGCCGAGCGCGGTCTGTGCGGCGGCTTCAACTCGAACATTGCCAAGCTCGCCCGCCAAAAGGCGGCTGAGCTGAAGGCCGCGGGCAAGACGGTCAAGATCCTGACCGTCGGCAAAAAGGGCCGCGACGCCCTGAAACGCGACCTGGGCGATGATTTCGTCGGCCATGTGGACCTCAGCGAAGTCAAGCGTATCGGCTATGCCAATGCGCAGGCGATCGCCAAGGACATCCTGACCCGGTTCGATGCTGGTGAATTCGACGTTGCCACGATCTTCTACTCGGAGTTCGTCAACGTGGTGACCCAGATTCCGACCGCGCAGCAGATCATCCCGGCTTCCTTTGAAGCCGAGGAAGGCGAGAGCTCTGGCGCCGTCTACGACTACGAACCCGGCGAAGAGCGGATCCTGGCGGACCTGCTGCCGCGCGGCGTGGCGACCCAGATCTTCTCGGGGCTGCTGGAAAACGGTGCATCCGAACAGGGTGCCCGGATGAGCGCGATGGACAACGCAACCCGCAACGCGGGCGAGATGATCGACAAGCTGACCATCGAGTTCAACCGTTCCCGTCAGGCCGTGATCACCAACGAGCTGATTGAAATCATTTCGGGCGCTGAGGCGCTCTAAGAGACAACCGGAGACCAACAAATGGCACAAGCAAAAGGCAAGGTGACCCAGATCATCGGCGCCGTTGTGGACGTCCAGTTTGACGACCACCTGCCCGCAATTCTGAACGCACTGCACACCGAAAACGGCGGCAAGACCCTGGTTCTGGAAGTGGCCCAGCACCTCGGCGAAAACACCGTCCGCACCATCGCTATGGACGCAACCGAGGGCCTGGTCCGCGGTCAGGACGTGACCGACACCGGCGCGCCGATCTCGATCCCGGTCGGCAACGCCACCCTGGGCCGCATCCTGAACGTGGTGGGTGAACCCGTGGACGAAAAGGGCCCGGTCAGCGCGACTGAGACCCGCGCCATCCACCAGCCCGCACCCGAGTTCAACGAGCAGTCCACCGAGTCCGAGATCCTGGTGACCGGCATCAAGGTGATCGACCTGCTGGCCCCGTATTCCAAGGGCGGCAAGATCGGCCTGTTCGGCGGCGCCGGCGTGGGCAAAACCGTTCTGATCATGGAACTGATCAACAACATCGCCAAAGTGCACTCCGGCTACTCGGTGTTCGCGGGTGTTGGCGAACGGACCCGTGAAGGCAACGACCTGTACTGGGAAATGATCGAATCCAACGTGATCAAGCCGGACAACCTGGAAGACTCCCAGGTGGCCCTGGTTTACGGTCAGATGAACGAGCCTCCGGGAGCCCGTGCCCGTGTTGCGCTGACCGGCCTGACCCTGGCCGAACAGTTCCGCGACCAGTCCGGCACCGACGTTCTGTTCTTCGTCGACAACATCTTCCGCTTCACCCAGGCGGGCTCGGAAGTGTCCGCTCTGCTCGGCCGTATCCCCTCCGCTGTGGGCTACCAGCCGACCCTGGCCACCGACATGGGCGCCATGCAGGAGCGTATCACCTCGACCAAGAACGGCTCGATCACCTCGATCCAGGCCGTCTACGTTCCCGCGGACGACCTTACCGACCCGGCACCGGCAACCACCTTTGCCCACCTGGATGCGACCACCGTTCTGAACCGTGCGATCTCCGAACTCGGCATCTACCCCGCTGTGGACCCGCTCGATAGCTCGTCGCGCCTGATGGACCCGCAGATCGTGGGCGAAGAGCACTATGCGGTTGCGTCCGACGTTCAGCAGATCCTCCAGCGCTACAAGTCGCTGCAGGACATCATCGCCATCCTCGGCATGGACGAACTGTCGGAAGAGGACAAGCTGACCGTTGCGCGTGCGCGTAAGATCCAGCGTTTCCTGTCCCAGCCGTTCGACGTTGCGAAGGTCTTCACCGGCTCCGACGGTGTCCAGGTTCCGCTGGAAGACACCATCTCGTCGTTCAAGGCTGTTGTGGCCGGCGAATACGACCACCTGCCCGAAGGCGCCTTCTACATGGTTGGCGGCATCGACGAAGTGATCGCCAAAGCCGAGAAGATGGCTGCGGAAGCCGCCTAAGAACGGATTTTCCCCCGCGCTTTCGCGGTGCGGGGGAACCCTGAAAGGAGGCCCCAATGGCACAAACGATGCAATTCGACCTCGTCAGCCCGGAGCGCGCCCTGGCGTCGCTGCAGGCCAGCGCGGTTCAGATCCCCGGCGCCGAGGGCGACATGACGGCGATGCCTTCGCACGCGCCGACCATCACCACCCTGCGCCCCGGCGTGCTGAAGGTCGAAAGCCCCGAAGGCAACTCGGAGTATCTGGTGACCGGCGGTTTTGCCGAAATCGCAGGCGACAGCCTGTCGGTTCTGGCCGAGCGCGCGATCCCGATGACTGAGATGACCCGCGATCAGATGAACGAGCTGATCGAGGAAGCCCGCGAGATGTACAAGACCGCGAAAGAGGAAGACCAGCCCCACGGCCTGGTCGAGGACGCAGCCAAGCTGCTCGCCGACATGGAAGCCCTGGGCACCCATATGTCTCTCTGATCCTTCGCGGACTGGACGAGTTTGAAACCGGCTCCCCTTGGGGGCCGGTTTTATTTTGGGGCAGGCGGGTTGCGGACGGCTGCAGGACGATAGCGGACCGTTCCTGAGTAGGAGCGGGACAGCGTATTCGGGACAAACCGGACTTTCGCCGCAGATGCAGCCTGGGCAAGGCCGAGTTCCGCCCAAGCGCAGATAACAGACTTTGCAGAGCCATAGCGCCAGGGCTAACCTAATTAGGATAGAGGCTTTCCCCGCCCTTCCATTCGAAAGCCGAGTATACCTCGAGTAGCGTGTTGCGCAGGACGTTGATAGTTTGCACTGACACGTCTACTGCACCGTAGTGGCCATCAGACATCGTGGCGCCAAATTTGTTCCCATTCAAACCCATGCCTATGAGAGCGGTACCTTCAATGCTGATTTTGGATTTATCGACCTTCTTCAAATCGATTTTCTTCCCATAGTGCTCACCCTTGGATCGGTCTTCGGCATGTTGAATTGAGTTGCGAATTCCTCGCAAATCGGGAAGAGAAGCGCCGAATTTCTTGTGAATGTCTATTATGTCAGTTGGTGCGTCTGGGTCTTTCGCTATGTCACCAAGAAATTTGTCAAACAAATCCAATGCGTGAATGAACGCTTTCGCAAAGATAAACGGCGGCTTACTCAGAAGACTCTGAGGCAAAAATCCGCGCTCCCACATCTGGTGGCGAACTTGAGTATCCACAAGAAGCCTTCTTTTGTCGTACTCCTCTATAACACCCTCATTCGGCATTCCGATTGGCATCATACCATTAGGAAATAATTCTGATTCTACTTCGCGGGATATGCTACTGCGAGCCTCAAACTCCTCCATATGGCGTTCCATAGTTTGATTAGACGCGTGAGCTTGATCGAACATGTTGAGCGTTACATTCGCCTCCAAGACTGCGTCTTCCAGGCACCCTATTTGCCCGCCAATGCGCCAGGCCGCATCTTTGTCTAAACCCTCTATCCATATTCCGGGTTTGGTCCACTCCAATATTACCAAATCAAATCCCTCAAAACTTGTAGATTGTTGCAGAAGGTATGATGCAAACCAATAAAGGAGCAAGCCCTTCCAACCAATGCTGCGCTTCGCATGCGGGACCTTGCAATGGCCGCATAGCGTGGGGGAGCGACGTGCTGCACCTGCGAGGGCCTGGCAGGCGATCAAAGACCGCTATGGTGCAGGTTTCTCAGACGCCATGCGAGGCTTTTGAGTGACGCGGGGCGTTGCTTGGCGTCGGAGAAGCGCTCAAGCGGGAAATCGCGGGGTTGGGATTGGGCGGACCATCCCAGGTCTATGGGGATTTGAGCCGGTTGTTTGCCTTGGATTTTGCGGAGCTGGATGAGGCGGCAGCACTCCTGCAGGCGGCCTCAGCATAGGTTTTGCGGGCTTTGCTCAACATGCGTTGTATCCTGCGGTTTTCGTGACCTTCTGAACCACGGGCATCTGGGTTCCGGCCATGCCGGTGGGGTCGCAACCGGTTTTGAGCGCGGTTGAGATTGGACTTCCGGTTTTTGGCGCGCGTGTCATGCAGCAGCCCTCGCTGTTCCTGGCGGCGCTCTGGGGCGCCGTTCTGGCGCCATGGTTTCGACGATGACCAACCGCCCGCCGCAGCAGGGGCATGGCAGCGCGAGGACGCGGGCAAGTGCATCGGATGCATCGATATTGTCATCGCGAGCGTGACCCTGATCTGATGTTTCGGCCCCGAGCAGTTCCTTGATCCTGGCGATATTGGCGGCACGGTTGCCATTCCCGAAGAAGCCGTAGTGGCGGATGCGATGCTGCCCCTTGGGCAGGACATGGATCAGGAACCGGCGGATGAACTCGCCGGTCTTGAGGGTCATGGTGGTATGCCGCCCGGGACCGTTGACGCGGTAATCCTTGACGCGGAAGGTGACGCTCCGGCCGTCCATGCGGATCAGGCGGCTGTTCGAGATCGCGACACGGTGGGTGTAGCGCGACAGGTATGCCAGCACGGCTCTGGGGCCGGCGAAGGGCTCCTTGGCATACACAACCCAATCGATCTTGCGCAGCGGTCGCAGGAAAGCGTCGAAGGCCGCGCGATCCGCAAGCCTGGCATGATCGCCGAAGAAGTGCAGCTTCCCGGCTTTGTGCAGCCGGGCCAGCCCGTCCAGGAAGAGGCGCCGGTAGAGGCGGGACAGCACCCGGACAGAGAGGAAGAAATTCCTGCGGCAGGCGATCCAACCGGTGCCATCGGCAGACAGGCCACCGCCCGGCACGATCATGTGGACATGCGGATGGTGCGTCATCGCCGAGCCCCAAGTGTGCAGGACGGATGTGATGCCGGCCCGGGCGCCAAGGTGCTTGGGGTCGGCGGCGATCCGGATCACCGTGTCCGCACTTGATCGCATCAGCAGATTGTAGATCTCCCGTTTGTTATGGCGGGCGATGTCGGCGACCGGTTTTGGCAGCGTGAAGACCAGGTGGAAATACCGCACGGGCAGCAGTTCGGCCTCCCGCGCCGCCAGCCATGCCTTGGCCGCACCCGCCTGGCATTTGGGACAGTGCCTGTTCCGGCACGAATTGTAGGCGATATGTTCATGCGCGCAGTCTTCACATCGTGCAACATGACCGCCAAGCACGGCCGTGCGGCAGCGCTCGATGGCGCTCATCACCTTCAACTGATCGAGGCTGATATGGTCCGCATTGGCCGCCCGCCAAGCAGCACCATGCATGCGGAAGACATCCGCGACCTCCAAATGTGATGGGGGCAAGGCGCGCTATGACGCGCGTTTCCTGCCCTTCCTGCGCTTCGCCGCGGTCAGGCCGTCCAGCGGGCTCTCCACCGCCGCGATCATGCCCGTAGCGACGCTGGCATAGCGCGCCGTCGTGGTGAGTTTGGCATGACCGAGCAGCGCCTGAATGACCCGGATGTCGACGCCGCGTTCCAGCAGATGTGTCGCAAAGGAATGGCGCAACGTGTGCAGCGTCACCGGCTTGGTAATCCCTGCGGCCCGCGCGGCCTCCTTGAACAGCCGCGAAATCTGGCGGGCCGAGAGGTGTTTGCCGCGATAGCCGGGGAAGAGAACCCGCTCGGGTCCGGGCACGCCCGTGTCCTGGCTCGCGGGGCGTTGGGTCCACCACTCGCGCAACAAACCCAGAATGTCCCCGGGCAACATCACGTTGCGATCCTTGCGGCCTTTGGCCTGCACAATGCGGATGATCTTCTGTTCCCCGTCGATGTCGCCGACCTTCAGCCGGACGACCTCGCCCGCGCGCATGCCGCACCCATAGGCGAGCGACAGCATTACGCGCGCCTTCAGGCCGGGCGCCATGGCCAGAACGCGTTTGACCTCGTTGCGGCTCAGCACGAGGGGAACCTTCACGGGCTTTTTGAGGTGGAACACTTCGGCCGCAAGGTCATGCCGGCGCAGGGTGACCCGGAACAGGAACTTCAGCCCGGTCATGGTCTGGTTGCGGGTGCAGATACTGGTCCCGCTCTCGATCAGATGCAGCTGGAAATGCTTCACGTCATCCGGTGAAGCTGTCTCCGGAGATCGCCCGAGCCAGGAGGCAAACCGCTTGCAGGCCCGCAGGTGGCTGGTCTGCGACGCAGGTCCGAGATTGCGTGCGGACATATCCGCGATCATGCGCGCCCGAAGGGGTGTCGCCGGTGCAGGGTGCTGATTGGTCATGGGAAAACCCTCTATCAACCGAGGCAAAATCACCTCGGCCAACAGCACACACCCGACCTCCTAAACCGCGAAACAAATACCGCTTCAGCCCAACGCCTGCCACGCAGAGCCCCTATCGCGGAGCGATTTAGTGCATGCGCAGATAGCAGCCTTTGCAAATACATCCCTGTCGCCAGATCTGGTCACGATTTTCGCCGCGCTGCGACGCCCAATAGCTGCCGCTCGTCGTGAGTACAGTATGAAACCGGCATCGTGTGACCGGGTAGCGGGACAGAACCGCATTTGCTCTCGTAGCTATTGCTACCGCAGAAAACCCTCGCCGCTGCCGCGCGAGATTTTCGGCGGCGCGGCGAACTTCCCGTTTGCGGTCATTCGGCCCCCCCGGGAAGCGGCGGAGCACACCGCCTTTTCGCGGAGGCCGGATCGGAATAACGAGACGTGTGACGTTGCCGATACAGCGACTGCAAAAAAAGGCGAACGAGCGGCACTATCCGGCGACAGGTCGACTGCTGGCGGTCACATCGAAGCCGAAAGGGGCCGACCATCCGACCTCGTGTCCAGACGGAGGCGGATTCAGCCTTTTTCCACGCCGCTGAGCAGCCGGTCCTGCAGGTGGTCGCCATGCAGTACGGAGATGTCGCCGGTTGTCTCAAGAACAACTGCCCTCACTTGTGATAAATCCTTTACGTTGGCCTCGCGAAGCTTCGCGATTAGATCCGATTCAGCCACTCTCGTTGCAGTCAGCGCCGCTTCCAAGATGACACCGTCCCGCATCAGCAGCACCGGGTCGTTCTGGATAATGGATTCCACCCTGCCGGACCTGATGCGCAGGAGAGCTACGACGAACTGAACGCCTAGCAGAGTTGCAATCGCAGTCGCTGATTGGAAAAAACCCGGCCAATCCGTCGCCTGACTGGCTCCGGCCAGCAGGGAGCCTGTTGCTACGGTGACGACGAAATCAAAGGAGTTCATCTTCGAAAACGTGCGCAAACCGATGATCCGGACAAGGAAAATGATCCAGGAAACAGCCAGAGCGGACAGCAGGACAGCTCTGAAAAGAACATCCAACAGAAGGTTTTCGAAGATCATTCTATGGTCCCTTGAATGGTTGATACCACGACGAGGTGCCGCAGCACTGAGAGGACGATGATTGGACGGCGAAACGCGAGAGAGAGCTGAAGCCGATACGCAGGGAAAGCAGACCGTTGGAGCAGGTGTCAAACGCATGAACGGCTGCAGCGAGGATAGCCGTACTGACGTACTCTTGTTTAGGTCTTGCGATCAGGACATATTTCTATCCCAGAAACGCAGCTTTTCGCAGGCTCTCAAAAAATCACTGACGTTTTCGCCGTCGATCTTCAGCATGCCATCGTCGATCTTGTCGGAGATACCCACAGCCTCGATCAACGGCATGGCGGCATCGGACCACGCGATGAATTTCGCATGTGCAAAGGCATCGCTGAGGAAATCCTGTGACGGTTTGTCATTTGCCATTTCGTTGCCGGCTTCCTCGGAAAATACCAGTGCCACCGCATCGAACAGAACCGAGGGGCCTCCATCAATCTGCTCGTCTGCGGGCTTTGTCGTACCGTCGGACAGTTTTGCACCGAGGATCTGCGGAGCGACGATGGCCACCGTCGCGCCCGCGCCGGTGAATTCGGCCTCGAGCTCATTGACCAGACCGGCGTCGGCGCCGTCAGTGATATACAGACCCAGCTTGCGGCCGGCAAAGCTCTCCGGGCCGTTCTTGAGAATGCTCAGCGCGTCCGAAGCTGGCAAATCGGTGATCGGTTTGCGCGCCGGCTTTGCCGCGTCGGGCAGATCAGTGACGCCCAGCCCTTTGGCTACGGCTTGGGCCAAATCATCATGCACGTTCATCAGGTGGCTCAGCATTCGAAGCCTGATCCTTTCATGCTGGCACTTGGACAACTCGAACGTGTAGGCGGCCGCAATGTGGTCCTGTTCAGTGGCTGTCTGGCTGATCCAGAACTGCCGGGCCTGGCTGTAGTGGTCGGCGAATGTCTCGGAGCGCGTGCGTTGCTTGCCGCCCTGCACCCGCTCAGGATAACTGGCGAACCCGATTTCGGGGTTTTCGCGAGGCCCGCCTTCCTCACCCCAACTGTTCGGCTCATAATTCGCCCGGCCTTTGGGATTTCGCATCGCCATATGGCCGTCCTGCTGGAAATGGTGAACGGGACATTTCGGAGCGTTAATCGGTATGTGGGTGAAATTCGGCCCGCCAAGACGCTTGGTTTGCGTATCGAGGTAGGAAAAGTTGCGCCCCTGTAGAAGCGGATCGTTGGTGAAGTCGATGCCGCGGACGATATTCTGAGTGCAGAAGGCAACCTGCTCGGTTTCAGCGAAGAAATTATCGACGTTATTATCCAGCGTCATGGTGCCGATAATCTGTACCGGCACCTGCTCCTCGGGTATAAGCTTGGTGGCGTCGAGAATATCGAAATCGAACTCATCCGCGAAATCGTCATCGAAGACCTGGATGCCCAGGTCCCATTGCGGAAAATCCCCAGCGTCAATAGCATTCCACATATCGCGGCGGTGAAAATCCGGGTCGGCGCCGTTGATCTTCAACGCCTCGTTCCAGACAACAGACTGCAGGCCTTGTTTCGGTTTCCAGTGAAATTTCACGAAATGGGATTTACCCTCGCCATTGACCAGCCGGAAGGTGTGTACACCGAACCCTTCCATGAACCGCAGGGAGCGGGGAATGGCGCGGTCCGACATCGTCCAAAGGGTCATGTGGACAGCCTCAGGCGATAGCGAGATGAAGTCCCAAAAATTGTCATGCGCGCTTTGAGCCTGGGGGAAGGCGCGATCGGGCGCAGGCTTAACCGAATGGACCAAGTCGGGAAATTTCATCGCGTCTTGGATGAAGAAGACCGGCATGTTGTTGCCAACCAAGTCCCAGTTGCCCTCATTGGTATAGAACTTAACCGCAAAACCACGCACATCGCGGGCGAGGTCCGGCGACCCCTTGCTGCCGGCAACGGTGGAAAAGCGGGTGAAAACAGGTGTCTTCTCCCCTTCCCTTTGGAAAATGTCGGCACAGGAGAACTCCGGGATCGCCCTGGTCAGTTCGAAGTGGCCATGTACGCCATATCCGCGCGCATGCACGACGCGTTCGGGTATCCGTTCATGGTCGAAGTGGAAGATTTTTTCGCGCATGATTTGATCTTCCAGCAGCACCGGTCCGCGCGGTCCTGCCGTAAGGGAGTTTTGATCGTCGGAGATGGGAGTGCCCTGTGCTGTCGTGATGGTTTCCTCGTGCGCGTCCGCCTGCTGACGCGGTGCGCCGCCGTTATCCAAGTTCAGTTTCTTCATGCCTTATCTCCCTTCCTGTAATGGACACACCTACCCGCCTGCAGGGTGATCGTGTCCGCCATTGTCTATCCCGTCGAGCCTGGCCGGCGCTTCGGGATCCGATTGCAAGAAGACGTTCCGGGCCAGTGGAAACTGGTGTGAACGGCTTTCCAGAAAATGCATGAGGTAGCCTGCGGTATTGGGGAAAGCCATCAGGTCACCGACCGCAACGCCATGGGGGAATACCATCTTGCGCCGGGTCAGCCATTCGCTTTCCGTGCAGTAGGTTCCGGCAAGGTAGCCCGCGACTGCATCGCCGCGCGGCCCCTTTCCGGGAACCATCAACGGGTCGAGTGCAAACTCGGAAAAGCCCGATCGCGATTGGGTGCGGTTCATCTGCACCCCAATGACCGGCACGCCCGCACTGTCGGTCTTTCGGAACGCCACGCGCGCCACCGTCATGCCGCACCCGTCCAGCAGCGACCGGCCCGGCTCGCACCGCAAGGTTACATTCGCATCTCGCAGCCGCCGGGCGATTGTGCGGTCTCCATCGGAGGCTTGCAGGATCTGTCGCATCCAGTCGGTCTGCACCAGAAGCTGGGCCACAGGATAGCTGTCCACTGTGCCGGGCGCGCCGTCCGGCCCCGGCTTTCGCCCAATGTTGTCATTATGTTGCGTGATCGGGTCACGTTCTCCGGCCAGCGCCTTGTCCAGCTCAGCCAGCCAAACGTCCCACTGGCCGACCTCTGCGAGGTAATTCATCGGGATGCCGCCCCCGATGTCGAGGAAGAAATCCTCACTGCCGCTGCCCCGAATATCCGCCATCAGGGACAGTGTCTGGGATATTGCCGCGATGCGCTCCTCCGCACTGTAGCCATTGAGGTGAAAATGCAGCCCATCCAGCCTGAACGCGGCGGACCGTTCCAGCCGCACCGCAATCTGCGGTACCTCGCTCAGGGGGAAGCCAAACCGCGAGTAGAGCGCCCTGCCACCGCAGGAAAAGCCGTTCAGCCGCAACCCGACCGAAACCGGCCGTTCACCGCCCTGTGAAACGTCTTCCAGCAACGCTAACTCGTCGGCGTTGTCGAGCACGATGGTCACGCCGCCAGCCACGCAAAGCGCCAGCAGCGCCCGGTCCTTGACCGCCGCCGTGCAAACAATCCTGTGACCGGGAACTCCCTGGGCCAGACATTGTTCGACTTCGGCATGGCTTGCTGTGTCGATGCCAATGCCCAAATCCCGGGCCGCTTCGACATAGGTCAGGCACTTGTTGGCCTTGCGCGCGAACATCGGCAGGAAAGGCAGATCGAAGTCCGCGACGCATTGGGTCAGTGCTGCGATATTCCGGCGGAAGGGTTCATCGGACTGGATATTCAACGGTGCGCCAAGGTCTTCGGTCAGCGCGTGCAAGCGCGGCGGATCGGCAATCAGGTCGACCATCCAGTCCTCCAGCCGCGGGCGGAGGGGGACAACACCCCGGCAATGTTCAAAGAGGGACTGCGGTCGGCTCATGCTGTCTGCTCCAGGCTTGTCTCCGGGCTTGCACGGTCTGCACGCACGACGTTCGCTGCCCAGCGCTCTGGCAAATCGTGCAGCGTCCGCGACAGGGTGTCGTTGCCCAATACGCTGCCTTCAGTCGCGCGCCCGATGATCGACAACCCCGGTGTTGCGGCATCGTTCACCAGCGCCTGCGCCCGGTCATTCACGGCAATGCCCCCCAACGCCCCTACGCTCAAATGTCCGTCGCGCAGCAGGCCGTTCAGAGGCTGCGACAAGGCTGCACTTCCAGCGGGCGGTATCGTCGTGTCGACCGTGACATCCGCGGATAGATCGCCTTTAAGGTGATCTAGGCTTACCAGCCCGATTCGTTCGAGACAGATCAGTTTGCCGGTATTCTGGGCGGGTGGTCCGAAGGCCAGCCGTTCCATCTCAGCCGCGACGGCACGGAACCGGGCTGCGTCCGTCTCCGGTAGCTCTTGGTGGCTTATCCAGCGGACGAGTCGGGGATAGCATCGCCGCCAAGTCTCACCCAAGGCCCATAAAATGTCGGGCGGACGGGTACCGAACGCAATCTCGCAGCCCGCGCGCAACTCGTAGCGGCAGCGTTCCCGGTCGAAAACAGATCCCTGCCAATCGGCGAAGACGGCCGCCGCAGTGCCAGGCACGTTATCTAGCGTCCTCTCAGCCATCTGCAGCATCAAGGGCCAGATATCGCCAAAGAAGGTCGTGCCATGCTTGTCTGTAAGAAGCGCATCGAACTCGTCAAGCCGTGCCTCCCAAAACACGCTACCCTGGGGTGGCACGAAGCGATCCGTATCGACCTTTGCCCGCATCGGGCGACCGGTGCGGCTGAAGGGTGCGATCAGACGCGGCTCACCGCCGGAAGGGAAATAGGTATAACCTTGCTCCGAGCGGGTGAATGAACCGCCGCGCCCTTCGGTGAGCGCCAGCATCGCGTCGAGGAACGTCAGGGCGAACCCCTTGCAGGCCACGGAGGCGCCCGGCGGAACGCGCGCCTTGGTCAAAGCCTGATCTACGGGAAACGGAGAGGGAATGCTCCGGCTGCAATCGGTCCGGCGCGTCCGGCACCAGTCCTGATGGCCGGTGCAAATCAACAGCTCGTCGACCACGATCCGGCCGGGTGAGAGCATCCAGCCCGCTTGCAATTGCCGCACTTCACAGACCCTGCTCTCGTGCATCGCAATATGGATATTCGGGGGTGCGCCCGCGACGACCTGATTAAAGCACCATGTGAGGTAACGGCCGACCACCGCGCGCGGTACGTATTCGTCCGCGGCCACCTTGCTGCCTTTCCCCATCAACCATTGCAGCAAGTCCGGCCCCCGGCCGCCGGTCCAGGCGTCGATCTTACTGGCCGGGAAATTCATCAGCAGAACATCCGGCTGCCCCGGATCGTAAATCGGTCCCGCGCCGGGGTGGGGCGACTCTTCGAACATGTGGACATCGTAACTGTGCGATGGCGTTTTGCGGGCTGTTTCGCACAACGAGTCCAGCGAATAGAGCCCTTTGGGGCCGCATCCGACGATGGCAATCTGTCGAGGCGCCTGACTTATGCTGAGGGTCATTGCAGGCCAGCCAAGGCGCGTACCTCTTTCCCGGAAGCGCCCAGCTCCCGCGCGACCCATTCGTCATCGAAGACAGTACCCAAGTATCGCGAACCTGAATCATGAATGATTGCCACAGCGGTCTTGCCGGATAGTTCGTCCTGCATGCTGCGCACCGCTTCGAGCACCCCGCCCCCCGATCCGCCGACCAGGAAACCCTCGCGTGCGACGGCGCGACGGCAGCCCGCAACGCACGTGAGATCGGACACTCGAACCAGGTCATCGAAACTTTGCCCCTGTGCAAGCTCGGGCAGACGGCCGGCCCCCATGCCAGAGATCTTTCGCGGTCCTGCGGTGCCGTCAAACAACGTGCTGCCTTCCGCATCAACGGCGACAACCCTGGTCTTGCGCCCCTTGGCGCGCAGAAAGTCCCGGCAGCCGCGCGCAGTACCTGTGCTGGAGCAGGCGACGAAGAGGTAATCGACCTGCCCGGGCAACGCGGCGTCAATTTCCGCCACGGTCCCGGCTTCGTGTGAAGCAGGGTTGTCGAGATTGGCGTATTGGTTTGGCCAGAACCGATCTCCGGCTTCTTCGAGCAGCGCTTTCACCCGCTCCAGACGGGCGGCAAGAAAATCGCCGTTCACGGCTTGCTCGACCATCTCAATCCGTCCGCCCAAGGCGCGGATGATTGCGACGTTCTGCGCCTGCGCGTTGGGGTCTACGACGCAGATAAAGTTCAGGCGGTGGACGGCGCAGGTTTGCGCCAGGCCGATGCCCATATTCCCGGAAGACGACTCAACAACCGTATCTCCCGGTGAGAGGCGGCCATCTGCAAGCGCGCGCTCGATCATGTGACGGGCAGGCCGGTCTTTCGCGCTGCCGCCCGGGTTCAACGCTTCGACTTTGGCAAGCAAGTTGACCTCAGGCTTGTCCAGATACCGAGGCAGCCGCACCATCGGGGTCTGGCCGATAAGATCCAGAAGGTTGTCCGCGATCCGAGGGCCCGAAGCGTGCGTGGTGTCAGATTTTGATTTGATATTCATGGTTTCACCATTTCGGAGCGGTGCCCGGCGCAGCCCGGTCCAGCGGAAGCACCGCAGAAGAGGTCATTGAGCGAAACACGGATGGCGGGCACTGAAAACCTGAGCCGGTGTCTAGAAGTCTTCGGCGGCATCATTTCGCCGCGGGCCGCCGCATCGCGCACCATTTCTGGCGTGACCACTTCATTTTCCCGCCAGGCCATGACTTCAACTTCAGCCGGATTGTCGTAATCGACCTCGACACATGGTGCGAAATCGGCGCCGAGAGTATGCAGTGCGTTATAGCGGTGATGGCCATCCAATAACGTCCGGCAGCGTCGCGCGACAATCAAGGGTCGCCTGACTGCTTGGTCCGTCCGAATGGCCCTCGTTATGCGGGCGGAGTGATCCGCGTTCACAAGCTCATGCGGTTTAATATCCGCAAGCGGCCGAAGCACGACTGACATAGCGCACATATCGAGAGACCTTTTTTGGGTTTGCGACGAAGCGCCAGACCGACCGTGCCTCCGTCTACGCCATCAACGCGCCACACACTGAAAGGTTCCAATTGACCGCTGCAGTGTTGGCGCAGCCGACCCCCAGGCACTGTCAGCCTCCCCTTCACCGAGGTCAGAAAGTTGTGCTGGCGCATTTTACCGGCTTGAATGTTGCGAAATGTACTCCATATACCATCCATACGGATGGAGGATTACGATGGGCAACATTAGACAACTACGAGATAAGCAGCCTGAGAACGAGAAGATCACAATCAACCTCGGCTTTGTCGACCTTGGACGCATCGATCTGCTGGTACAGGAGGGGTTCTATTCAAACCGGAGTGACCTGATCCGAACGGCGATCCGCAATCAGTTAGAAAGCCACACAGGTGTCGTCAGTGAATCGCTCGAACGGCATACGATGGAGCTGGGGCTGCGCGACTACTCGGTGGCCGATCTGGAGGCGCTGCGGGACGCCGGCGAGATGCTGCACGTCAAAGTCGTTGGGCTTGCCCGGATCGACGCAGATGTCACGCCCGAATTGGCACGTCAAACCATCGGAACCATCACCGTGCTGGGCGCTTTGCAAGCCAGCACCGAAGTTAAGAAGGCACTTGCCGATCGTATCAGGTAAGCCGCCCAACCCTTAAAAGGAAACAGCATGAAACTCTTTAACGCAGGGGCGCTGCGCCCTGCGGGTGATGACCCGCGCCTGTCGGCTGCCAACGAATTGGTCCGGCGCACGCTCGCACAGCACGGGCTTTTGCCCGGAGCGGATGCGCCTGGGCCGGGTAATCTGCCGGCGATGGGAGGGCTGATGGGTCACCTGCCGCAAACCGGCACACGGACCGCCCCCATTCCGCCGGCACACCCTGAGGGTGCTGTATTCGATCAAGACACCTATACCTGTGCGGCGGGCACCCGGAGGTACCGCACCTATGCCCCGGCCTCGGCGCAGTCAGGCGTAACCGGCATCGTCCTGATGCTGCATGGCTGTACACAATCCCCCGAAGACTTCGCGTCCGGCACCGGCATGAACGCGCTGGCCGAAAAACACCGCTTCGTGGTGGTCTATCCCGCCCAGTCACGCGGCGACAACGCGCAGTCCTGCTGGAATTGGTTCAGCAAGGGCGATCAGCGGCGCGGTTGCGGCGAACCCGCTATTCTCGCCGGATTGATAAGCCAGGTCTGTGCAGAGCATGGTGTCGACCGGGACCGGACATTCGTTGCCGGGCTATCGGCAGGCGCTGCAATGGCGGCAATTCTGGGAGAGACCTATCCGGATGTGTTCGCCGCTGTCGGTGCTCATTCGGGGTTGCCTGCAGGTGCCGCCAGGGATGTCCCTTCCGCCTTCGCGGCGATGCGCGGGAGTATCCTGGATGCCCCGGTCCGTTCTAAGCACGGTCCGCGCGTCCGTACGATCATCTTCCACGGCACCGCCGATGCGACAGTCAATCCCGACAACGGCGACGCCATCAGGCGGCGCGCACTGGCGGCTGGACCGGAACAGAGCATTGAGACAAGCGAACATGGGCAGGCAAATGGCCGTCGTTACACACGGCTGATCTCCAGCGATCCAGCCGGGACGCCCCAAGTCGAACTCTGGCGGATTGAGGGTCAAGGCCATGCGTGGTCGGGCGGTTCGGCAAAAGGGACCTACGCCGATCCAAAGGGACCTGATGCCAGCGCCGAGATGGTGCGGTTTTTCTTCAACAACTCAGATGAGGCGAGTTGAGATGACTAGAATGACTTTGACATTCGACGCGGTTAGCGAGGCGGTCCCCGGTCCGAAATGGATGGCACGCTGGCAGCGGTCCTGGCCCGCTTATGAGGCGTGGTTCGCCGCGCGAGGCGGACATACAGGCCCAAACCGGACCCAATGCCGCAGCGCAATGAAGCGGTATATGCCCGAATTAGTTGCGACTTATGACAATCTGGTCACGCTGGCTGGCGGATCAGACCGTGCTGCCCGCTTCCTGTCGACATGGTGTCCGCCCCGCTACCTAGGGGGGTGCTCACTTGCGGCGGCCGCCGACGGCGATGAAGTGCGGCTTGTGCGGAACTATGACCTATCACCGGACCTGAACGAAGGCCTGCTGCTGCGCACTGAATGGACCGGGCAGCCCGTCATGGGCATGGTCGAGTTCCTATGGGGGCTGTCGGACGGCATCAACGATGCAGGTCTGAGTGTCGCACTCGCGTATGGTGGCCGATCGGAAACCCGCAAGGGATTCGGAATCACAACTATTTTGCGATACTTGGTTGAAACCTGCGATACGGTTGACCAGGCGATCGCAGCACTTAAACGGGTGCCCTCGCATATGGCTTACAATCTGGTGCTTGCCGATGCATCGGGGCACACCGCCAGCATAGAGCTGTCGCCCGGCGGCGGCATAAAGCTTATGCCCCGCGCAATTGCGACCAATCACCAAAGCGGCCCGGAAGTTGCTGAGCGGTCCGCGTTCACGCGCAGCTTCGAGCGTTTGGCGCATCTGGACCGGCTGCGCTTAAATCCCGGCGAATTGAACCGCGAATTTCTAGCGCCCCCCTTGATACAGGACCGGTATGGAGAGGGGTTCGGAACCCTGTTCACGGCTGAATATGACCCAAAGCGCCGAACCTTGGGTCTGACGCTTGATGGAGATCGCTGGGATCAGGCTCTGCATGGATTTAAAGAGGGTCAACGTGTGGTCACTTATTCGAATGATGCGGTTGAATTGCACTGCGCATGGCCAACAGAGGCGTTGGACTGGTCCGCGGCTGCTAAAATCGACTGGCGGCAGTTGGCGAGGGATTATGCAAATGGCCGCGGCAGGATGATCGCTGCATATCTGCCATCAGCGGCGAATGTTAAAAGTGCGGCCTGATCGTAGATCAGTCGCGATACTCGGACCAGTTTGCGCCTGCTCCACGTTTGAGTTCCACACCATGTGGCGGGCGCCGCGGCGCTGACTGCCAGTTTAATCGAGAAAAAGTTGGATCTTGTATAAGCGTCGCGTAAGCCGTGCCGTACACCAAACTATCCTCTACTGCGCCTGAACCTCGTATGCTATCGGTTCGGTGATAGTCCGCTTCGCCGGACGGTCCTTCATTTGCAAACACACGAAAGCCATTACTTCGATGAGCAATACCGCAACAGCTACCGTTCTCGCTATTCTTGAAGAGGAATTCCAGGCCGTTCACGAGGCCTGGCTGGGCACACAGGGCGAAGAAGGCCTGAAACGCACGGATCTGTTTTCGGACAGTGAAGGCCGCGAGCACACAGTTGCTCTGCTGCAGTCATTCGCCAAGGGTGTCCGCAACGGGGTGATTGGTGAGGATTTCGACCTGGACGGGGCCGCGTGGTCCGAGCTCCGCAACGTGCTGGCAGATCTCACCAAAGAGCGCGTACGCCGCGGCGTCACCCCGACCGAGATGGCATCGTTTGTTTTTGCTCTTAAACCTGCCCTGTTTGAGCGGATGCGGCAGCGCAAAGCGCACGACCCTTCCACGCTGATCGAGGAAGTCTGGCTGATCTCCCGCGTCATTGATGCTTTTGCCCTGTACACCAATGAAATCTTCATTGCCGAACGCGAGCAGGTGATCGAGCGCCAGCGCGAGGAAATGCTGGAGCTTTCGACACCTGTGGTCGAATTGTGGGACAGGGTGCTGACGCTGCCGTTGATCGGAACGCTCGACTCCGCCCGCGCCCAAGACGTGATGGAAAACCTGCTCGAGGCCATTATGCGCGAGCGCGCAGAGGTGGTGATCGTCGACATCACCGGTGTGCAGGTGGTGGATACGCAGGTTGCGCAGCATTTGCTGCGTACTGCTTCCGCCGTGCGGTTGATGGGTGCGGAATGCATCATCAGCGGGATCAGCCCGAAAATCGCACAGACCATGGTGCAACTGGGTGTGGATGTCGGCAATGTGACCACCCGCTCGACAATCCGCAGGGCCATCGGCGATGCGCTGGACCGGCTTGGCTACCAGATCACGGCCAAGGACGCCTGACCCATGGATGCCGCCTCGATCCACCTGGTTGAAGACGTCCTGCTTGTCGCCATCCAAGAAGACATCACCGACACCGATATTCTCGACCTTCAGGACGTTCTGTCAGAGCGGGTTTCAGCCGAAGGCGCGCGCGGTGTCGTGATCGACATCAGCACCCTGGAAATCGTCGACACCTTTGTCGGCCGGGTCATTGCGCAGCTCGCCAACATCGCAAATCTTCTGGATGCCGAAACTTTTGTGGTGGGAATGCGGCCTGCCGTTGCGATGACGCTGGTGGAACTCGGCATGCACCTGCCCGAGACGCGAACCGCACTCAGCCTCACGCATGCGATGCAGCAGCTGCGTGCGGCTGCCGGAGGATGACCGCGCAGGAAAGCCAGCCTGCAGGGCGGATTGCCTTGCGCAGCGACCGCGATGTGGCGCGCGCGCGCCGGGCGGTGGCGCGCGCGATGGAGGACCTCGGCGCCCGCGCGATCCGGCGGACGCGCTTTGTCACTGCCGTCAGCGAAATTGCGCGCAATGCCGTGGTGCATGGCGGCGGCGGCGAGATGACCGTTTTCGTCCACGGTGACCCGCCAGGGGTTAGCATCTGCTGTCAGGACAAAGGCCCGGGAATTGAGAACATCAAGCTGGCGATGAGCGATGGATTCACGACCGCTGGCGGGCTTGGGCATGGGTTGGGCGGCGCCCGGCGGCTGGCCGACAGCTTTGAAATCGAAACCGCTCCCGGAGCCGGGACAACAATCCGAATGGCGGCACAGCTATGAATTTGTGGCTTGAAATTGATGACCCTGCCGCGGTGGCGCCTGCCCGGCGGCGGGCAAAGCAGGCAGCCCGGGACCTGGGGCTGTCCGAAACCCGCCAGGAAGAGGCCGCCATTGCAGCGACCGAGGCTGCGACCAACGTTCTGCGCCACGGCCGCGGCGGCCGCTTTCTGATCCAGGCATTGCGGCTGCCGCGCGGGGCGCGGCTGGTCCTCATTGCCGCCGACGACGGTAACGGAATTGCTGACCCGGACCGTATGATGCGCGATGGCGAAAGCGGCAGCGGCACTGCCGGCCTTGGCCTTGGCGGAATGCAGCGCCTCTCCGACCGGTTCGACCTCTGGACGCAGCCCGGCAAGGGCACCATCACCGTCTGCGAGTTTGCGGCGCCGGGTGCCGAGCTATCGCGGGAGGGCGTGGATCTTGCGGCCTTGACGGTTTGCCACCCTGCAGAAACCCGCTGCGGCGACGCCTGGTCTGTCCGGGAAACGCCGCAGGGCACCGACGTTCTGCTGTGCGACGGCCTGGGCCATGGTGCGTCCGCGGCAGAGGAAGCCGAAGAAGTCATCACGACCTGTGCCGCGGACAGCGGATCGCCAGAACAGGTGCTGAGCCGCGCATCGCGGGTCCTCAGCGGGCGCCGGGGCGCTGTCGCATCCGCCCTGCGCATACGCCCAGGGCTCGACATTCTGGAGTTTGGCGGCGTCGGAAACATCGCCACCTTCAAGGTCAGCGGCGGTGTTTCCAAGCGTTTCCCGGTGCGCGACGGCCGTCTTGGCGGTCCGCCCTTGCACGCATTCGGTGAAGAGACCACGCTGATGCCCGGCGATCTGATCATCATGCATACTGACGGGATCGCCACGATCCGCACCGGCGATCTTCCCGCCGGGCTTTTCAGCCGCGCACCGCTGACGATTGCCGCGGCGCTGATGCACTGGAACTTCCGCGGGCGGGACGACGCTGGAATAGTCGTGCTGCGCGTGAACAAGACCGGTTAGGACCATGACGGAAACACTCATCACCCTTCGTATCGAGAAAGACACGGACATCGCCCGGCTGCGGCAGGCCGCTGCGGCTGTGGCGGATGTGCTGGGGTTCGGGACATTCACCAGAACACGCGTGGTGACCGCCCTCATAGAACTTGCGCGCAACGCGCTGGAATACGCGGGCCATGGCCGCGCACGCCTCGCGCTCAAGGCGGATGGAAACCGTCTTGCGTTGCGCGCGGTGGTACTCGACCAGGGTCCGGGCATTGAGCAACTGGACGAAGTCCTGGGCGGCAACGACATAGCAACCAATGGGCTTGGACTGGGCTTACGGGGCGTCCGCCGGATTGCCGACAGTTTCGATGTCCAATCCAGTGCCGAGGGCACTAAGGTCGACGTCAGCTTTCGCAGCGATCTGCCGGCGGCCGCATTCAGCGAAGCGGCCGGGCGGGTCACCGAGGCCCTTTCTGGCATGGAGGGGGCCGATCCGTCGGCACTGCTGGCGGAGCAAAACCGCGAATTGCTTGAGGCGATAGAGGCCAGGGATCTGCTCATGCAGGAGATCCATCACCGGACCGGCAACAACCTCACCCTGATCAGCGCCCTGATCCGCATGAGCGGTTCCTCAACACAGTCCCCGGAGGCCAAGCAGCTGCTCAGCGAGCTGGATACCCGCGTCCGCGCCGTCATCAAGGCGCACGAGCTGATGCAGCATTCCAACAGCGGGGACATGGTGCCGCTGCTGCCGTTTCTGCGCGATATTGCTCGAAATGCCGAAAGTGCGTTCAACGGAGCGGGTTTGAGCGTGGGCGTTGAGGTTGGAGGCGATGAGCTTTGCGTCTCAGGCAAGACCGCCGTGGATCTCGGGCTGGTGGTCGGCGAGCTTGTAACCAACGCCTACAAACACGCCTTCACAGGCCGCAGCCAAGGCAAGATACAAATTGAGCTGAAGTGCGGAGACGAAAATTCCTGCCTGACAATTGCGGACGACGGCAAAGGCTTGAGCGATGGTGCCGAGCGGCCCGAAAGGTCGAACTCACTGGGCTGGCGGCTTATTCGGACAATCGCTCAGCAATATGGCGGCGCCATTGAAACGAATGGAGAAAACGGGCTCTCAGTTTCGATCTGCTTTTCAGAGCGATTGGTGTGATCCACCGGAGTCCGGCTCTTGGCGGCCAACTTTCAACGTTGGAGGACAGCAAATTTCATTTGCTGGAACGGGCTTTTGGACTTGGGTAGGAGGCCATCACCGGCAGTACACTAGTGCCAGCGAAGCAACTGCATTGGTTGCAGCGTGCTACTTACTCTATACTGGTTTCACCTGGGCGCCCGCAAACGAGCGATATTGCGGGGGCGCCGAACCCGGAGCTTGCTGCGGCAATCGGCGCGAAACCGTACTTGGCGGTGTGTTCGACCTGTTTTGCCGGGCAAACGCCTGAAGATTTTCTTTGCCGAGGCGTGAGCTGAGGTATGCAGCGCCGCCGTAACTTAGACGAATAGGCAGGCAGAATGTTGCTGGGGATTATAAGATTTCTGATCTGGCTGTCTGCAATAGGCGTTCTGGCGGTCACCATCCTGCCGCTGATGAACACGCATCAATGGTGGATCCGGATGTGGGACTTTCCCCGCCTGCACATCTTCGCCTTCGCGTGTCTGCTGGCTCTGATCTCGGTTTTGGTCCAGCGCTCGCACTCTGTTCCCCCTATTGTGATCCTCATCGCTTGTGCTGCCTATCAGGCAAAGATGATCTTGCCCTTCACCCCGTTTGTGCCGGTCGAGATAGAGTTGGGAAATGGCTCTGATAACCCGACGGTCTCGTTCCTGGCTGCGAACGTGCTGATGGAGAATGAAGAATATGACCGCCTGATCGATCTGATAGAGGAAGAGAACCCGGATGTTCTATTCCTGATGGAAACTGATAATCGATGGGTCGAGGCGCTGGAAAATACCTTGAAACGGTATCCAACTGTGCTGAGCCATCCCCAAGACAACCATTATGGGCTAATCTTCGCATCTGGTCTGGAAGTGCAGTCCGCCGAAACGGTTTATCTCGCAAACGACAACACCCCTACCTTGCTGGCCGAGTTGCGCGCGCCTGGCGGTGCCGGGTTTCATTTTATCGGCCTCCATCCCCGCCCGCCCATACCCGGCGAGGATACCGATGAGAGGGATGCGCAGATAAAAAGAGCTGCCACCCTGACCAAACACTCGGATCTGCCGGTGATCGCCATGGGCGACTTCAATGATGTGGCCTGGTCCTGGACGGCGCAGCGGTTCAAGCACCATGGCGGCTTCCGCGACCCGCGCGTCGGCCGTGGCATGCTGCCAAGCTTTGATGCGAACCATCCGATCCTGAGGTTCCCGATTGACCAGCTTTACCTGACCGGAGAGATTGAGCTGATCTCTTTCGAACGCAAGCGGAATGTCGGTTCCGATCATTTTCCAATGGGCGCGGTCGTCGCGGTGACCAGCCAGAAAGACGGTTAGATGTCGAGAGACGACGCTGAAACGCCAGACGAGCAGCACCGCGATGTCAAAACCCTTCGCGGGATTAAATTTGCCGGTCTTGGGATATTTCTGCTCCTCCTCCTGCAGACACTGGTTTGGGCCAGCGATTTCCTGATACCCGTCACCACCGCAATTCTGGGGTATTTCGTGCTGAACCGCCCAAGGCGCTGGCTGGCCAGGATGGGCATGCCGCCGACGGTGAGTGCCGCGGTTTTTACCGTCTTTCTGATCTTGATAGTTGGGCTTGCACTGGTCAATCTCAGCGAGCCGGTTTCGAACTTCATTTCAGAACTGCCGGGCATAGTTCAGCAAATCGACGACAAGCTCTCGGCGGCAGGCGGCGCCCTGCAGGCAGTGAACGAGGCGACAGATGCCGCTGGCGAAATTCTCAATCCAAAGGATGACGATACCGTCGAAGTCGAGGTCGTTTCCAAGACCAGGATTTCAACGGTGGTTGCGGGGTTGGCGCCTTCCCTGCTCGGTCAGATAGCGTTTGCCATTCTGCTCCTGTTTTTTCTGATTTCGTCGGGGGACATGTTCATTCGCAAAACGTTGCAGAGCATCGGGCGGTTCGGCGGCAAACGGCGCGCCGTGGAAATCGTGTACGACATAGAAGACCGTCTGGGCCGGTATCTGGGAGCCATAACCGCAATCAATGCCGGACTTGGTGTCTGTGTCGCGGCAGCCATGGCCCTCTGGGGGTTGCCGAATTTCCTGATGATTGGTGTGCTGGCCTTTCTCTTTAATTTCGTGCCCTTTGTAGGTGCGATCGCGGGCTCCACGATCGCCGCGGCGCTTGCATTTGTGTCCTTTGAAGGGGTCTGGCCCGCTGCCGGCGTTTGGCTGACCTACATGTTCCTTACATCGGCCGAAGCTCAGCTGGTAACACCTGCGCTGATCTCGCGTCATATGAAGCTGAACACCACAGTGGTCTTCCTAAGCGTCGCCTTTTTTGCCTGGATCTGGTCGGTGATGGGCATGATCGTCGCCTTGCCGATCCTGACTGTCATCAAAATCGCTTGCGACGAAATTGACGGGCTGAAGGCCGTCGGGCGCTTTCTAGGCCAGGATGAGACAGCAGATGACTAGAAGGAGCAGACACGCAGGACCACGCGCTGAGGCGGGCTTGCCCGGCATCGCGGTCCTAGGCTGCAAGTCCGGATGCGGCACGCGATGTGTATCTGCCGGCGGTGGACGTGTCGCGTTTTAGTGCCGCCCCAAGTGCTCGTTTAAGCCACCTTTCGTTC